>JBGSKU010000427.1:0-4380 GCA_041741055.1 Hyphomonas sp. | reverse complement strand
GTGGCGACCGAAAACGCGCCCTGCCCGGCCAGACGCGCCGCGTCCATCACCGCGCGGTGGCCGGCATGCAGGCCGTCGAAATTGCCGAGCGCGATCGAGGCGCCCTTCGCGCTTGCTGGAAGTCCGCGATAGTCGGCGTAGACCGCCATCACTTCCCTCGGCTCGGTGCCACCACCTCGGCTTCGCCGCTGATCACCCGCTTGCCTTCGACCAGGCACTCGATCTTCAGCGTGACCCGGTTGCCGCGGTCATGCTTCTCGGCCACTTCGGCGCGCACCGTCACCACATCGCCGATATGGACGGGGCGCTTGAAGCGCATGGACAGGCCCACAAAGATCGCGCCGGGGCCCGGCAGGTTGTTGCCCAGGATGCCGGAAATGTAGCTGGCCGTCAGCGCGCCATGGGCGATGCGCTTGCCGAAGATCGTGGTGGCCGCGAATTCATCGGACATGTGCAGCGGGTTGAAATCGCCCGAGACTTCCGCAAAGCGCTGGATGTCGTTCTCGGTGATCGTGTGGACCGTCTCGTGGGACTGGCCGATCTGCAGGTCTTCGTACTTGTATCCGGTAAACTGGGTCATCCCGTCGGGGCTCCTGAAACTCTATGCTTTTTTCCGTTACACGCCGCAGCGCGCGGCGTCACCATCTGAGACCGGTCATGGCGTAAGTCGCCTGTTCACCGTAATCGGCGAGCAGATCTGTCACCTCTGCCTCGAAATCGGCCCCGTGCTGCTTGAGGCCCGTGCCGACATAGAGGCTGTCGAAGCCCTGCAGCCGGGCGCCGCGCACATCCGTGGCGGGGCTGTCGCCGATGCACAGGATGCGCTGCGGCGTCGCCTTCATCTCGGCCAGCCGGGCAATCGCCAGCTGAAAGATCGGGGCATAGGGCTTGCCGGGATAGATCACCTGCCCGCCGAGATCCTCGTAGATCGAGGCCAGCGCGCCGGCGCACCAGTAGAGCTTACCGCCCACCCGCACCTGCTTGTCCGGATTGGCGCACAGCATCGGCAAGCCCTTGGCCACCGCCCGGCCGAGTTCTGTCCGGTAGTCTTCCGGCTGGTCGTTCACCTGGTCGCGCAGTCCGATGCACAGCAGGAGGTCAGCCGAGTCATTGTCGATGAAGGTCAGGCCAAGGCCATCATACAGGAACCGGTCATGCTCCCAGCCCTCGTCGCCGCCCATCCGCCAGACCGACCGGTCCGGATGTGCCGCAAGTTCAGCCCGGGTGGCATCGCCCGAGGACACACACAGGTCGAACGCGGCCTTGGGTACGCCCAGAGGCTCGAAATAGCGCACCACCTGGGCTTCGGGCACAGGGGCGTTGGTGATCAGGCTGACCTGCCCGCCTTGCGCCCGGAATTTCACCAGAGCGTCGCACGCCTCGGCGAACGCGGCGCGGCCATTATGGATCACGCCCCAGACGTCGCAGAGGATCGTGTCATAATGGCGGGCGAGGCCGGATAGGCCGGCGGGGAACTGGGACGCTGTCATGCGGGCGCGAGGTAGGCCGGACCGGCAGTGCGGTCAATCACCGAGACCGCAAGCCGAGGCCGGAAGCGGGTTCAGGACCCATTGCACGGCGGTCGGGATCGACACCGATTGCGGCAGGAAACATCCGCGCAGCCGGATGACCTGGCCCGGGGATTCGTCCGTCATCTCTGCAGGGTCGTAGTCGCAGCTGAGCAGGTTTGCCGGATGGTCCGCCGGCGTACCCATGCGCACCGACATCAGCATGTGGTTCGATCCTGTCGGAACCGAGACTTCCGCCACCTCGACTGGCCCGAAACCGCACTCCGGCAGCGGACCGTAGAGTCCATCCTCGCCCACCACGCTCGGCTCCAGAGGCCGCCGGAGGGTGAGGTCCAGACGGACCGGAACCAGGTCCATCAGCGGGTCAAACAGGGCCGGCGGCAGGTCATTTCCGGGTTCAGGCAGGGCGCCGGTGATGCCGACAAAGGCCAGGCGCGCCTCCTGAACGACCGTCACCTGCGCCTCGACCGGTTCAGGCACGATGTCCGTGCTGAACGGCGCAATCACGCACGCGCCAAGCGCTGCCAGAAGGCCAACGGGAATCAGTTTGACGAATGACATGGTGCTGCGCTCCGGGGTTCCGAATCCAGAACAGGCCTGCAAATTCCGGCTAAATCAAGCCGGGACCGGTCATCCGAAGTTGGACAGCCGGTCAAGAAGTTCCTTTGGGGGCGCCGTGTCCTCCATCAGGGAGGCCTTGATCGGGCGCGGCGCGCCGAAAACGTGGCCCTGGCCATACCCGATATCGTATTCGAGGATTTCCAGAACGCTGGCTTCATCCTCGATCTTCTCGGCGATCATCGTGATGCCGTAGCGCGAGAGCACGGCGCTGACTTCGGCGCCCTCAAGCTGCTTGTTGAGGTTCGACACCGGGCGCTCGCCATGCGGGTCGCGCAGCTGTTCGATCAGCTGGCTGCCATTCATCTTGACGAACCGCACCCCGGCGGCCTGCAGGCGCGACAGGTCGAGGGCAAGGGTGGTCGCGTGATCGATCGAGAAACGGAAGCCGAGACCGGCCAGCTTCTCCATGTTCGCGCGCATCGTGGGCGAGCGCTGCTCGAACTTGTCGGCGCGCAGCTCGAAGATCACCGCGCCCGACAGGTCGCGGTTCTCGGTCATGAACTGGAAGAAGATCGGAAACAGCGCCGGATCTTCCAGCGAAGCCGAGGCGATGTTGCAGAACACGCCGACGCGGCGGTCGCGTTCGGCGAGGCGGCGCACGATCTGAACGCAGCGGAACAGGGTCAGATTGTCGATGATGCCCATCAGGTTGGCGCGCCGGCCGGCATCCAGGAAATCTGCCGGAAGGATCAGCGAGCCATCCGGGCGGCGCAGGCGCGTGAACCCCTCATAGAAGGACACCCGGCGCTGCGGCAGCGACACGATGGGTTGCAGGTGCAGGTCGACCCGGCCATCCTTCAGCGCGTCGCGCACATCGCGCAGTACAGCGTCTTCGATCGGGCTGACCTGTTTGGCGCCGGTGGTCTGCGCCAGTTTGGACTCGAACGTGTCGGTCAGGCGGCCGATCAGGCTCTCGAGTTGTTTCATCTCGTTCACGAGTGCGTCACGGCGCTCGGTCAGTTCGACCTTCACCGTCTGCTCGACGACTTCGACGCGCGCATCGGTAACCTTCTGGGCCCGCTTTACCTCGGTCACATCCCGCGCGATCGAATCGAGACGCTCGTCGATCCGCTTCGAGGACGCGCCCGCGCGGGCCAGGATGTGGATCTGCCCGAGAATCGCCGACGTCACGGCCCCGCCCGCGATCGCGAGCGGCAGGCCGACGGTCGTAAAGCTGAACAGCCCATAGCCCACGCCGGCGCCGGCACCGAGGTATAGGAGGAACAAGAAGAACGTCATCGAACCAGCACCCGGAAATTTCCCATCAATCTTAAAATTAAGGCAGAATTGGTTAACGAATTGCTCGGAGTTGGCTTGATTTGCCCCTCCCGGCAACCCGGTCCCCAACCGTGGCTTTGCGGCCACAGGCCCCGGATTCTTCTGCGCTCACCGCAGATCCCGCATGGACGATGACACGCCCGGCGCCTTAACAAAGTCTTAAGCCTGTTCGATCTCCCCGGTCCGCGGCCATTATTGGCCGGAGCGGGGGCGATCTCGGGGGAGACAGGGGCCCGCCTGCAAAGGAGGGCCCCCGTCGTTCCGCCGCACCGGACGGCCCCTAACCGATTCGCATCGTGTCCGGTTCATCCACAACTTCGTTCTCGATGTGACCAAGCCCGTCGATTTCGACGCGCACCTTGTCACCGGCTTTCAGCCACTTCGGCGGATCGAACCCGGCCCCGACCCCGGCGGGCGTTCCAGTATAGATGACATCGCCCGGCTCCAGCGTGAACGCGGCGGTCAGGTGTTCGATCTGGGCGGCGATATCGTGGATCATCAGAGAAGGCGTCGCGGACTGGCGAAGCTCGCCGTTGACGTATGTCCGGATTTCGCTGCCGGAAATATCGCCCGCCTCATCCGGCGTCACGATGGCCGGTCCGAAGACTGCATGCGTGTCGAAGCCCTTGCCCATGATCATGGTCTGGCTGGCCCGCTGCCAGTCGCGCACCGAATAGTCGCCGCCGACGCAGAAGCCAGCGACGATCTCCATCGCCCTTGCCCGCGGCACATGCCGGCCCGCCTTGCCGATCACGACGACCAGTTCTCCTTCATAGTCGAGCTGCTTCGACACTTTCGGCAGGTGCACGGGGTCATACGGTCCGTTGGTCGCGGTGACCTGCTTGTTGAACCATTTCTGCACCTCGGGCTTCGAGGTGTTGACGAAGCTGACGCTCTCGGCCGCATGGGCTGCATAGTTGACACCGATGCCGAGGATTTTCCCCGGGCGGGC
>JBGSKU010000426.1:0-10412 GCA_041741055.1 Hyphomonas sp. | reverse complement strand
TGGCCCTGCCCTGAGTTGCAATCGGGCCGGTTCGGGTTCACCAGCGCGGCCGTCTTCGGCACCGAGCCGGACATCAGGTGGTGGTCGATCACCACGATGGGCAGATCAATCGCATCGGCCTCATCAAGCGCCCGCACCGCTGCGGCGCCGCAATCGACCGTGATGACGAGTTCAGCGCCTGTGGATTTGAGATAACGGAACGCCTCGGGCGACGGGCCGTAACCTTCTTCGAGCCGGTCCGGCACGTAGAGGCCCAGGTCGCGGCCCCAGGCCCGAAAATAGCGGGCCAAGATGGCCGATGACGTGCCGCCATCGACGTCATAATCCGCGAAGACCACCACCTTGCGACCATCGAGGATGGAATCGAGAACGATGCCGACGGCCTTGTCCATGTCGGCAAAGCTGCTCGGATCGGGGAAAAATTCGCGCAAGGTCGGCGCCAGATGGCCCGGCGCATCGGCAGCTTCGACACCGCGCGCGGCCAACAGGCGCGCCAGGAGGTCAATCCCGCCCACCGCTGGCAGCAAGGCCTGGACCCGGCGCGGATCGGCCTGATGCAGCCGCCAGCGGCGCCCGCCGATCGACAGATCTGCAGGCCGGAAGGGGTCTGGCGGCGCGAGTTTGGCGGGCTTCGTCATTGTCTGGATCATTCCGAATCGGGGCCCAGACTAACGCGCCTGCCCCCGGAACAACATGGCCCAGCCTCACTAGGCCATCCGCACGGGCTGGCGCGCGGCGCCATCTGCCCTTATGGGCATGCGCAACGCAAACGGAGAGTCGGCACATGATCCCTCGGTATACGCGCCCTGAAATGGCAGCGATCTGGACCCCTGAGAGCCGGTTCGGAATCTGGCTGGAAATCGAAACCCTTGCCGCAGAAGCGATGGAAGAAATGGGCACAATTCCGAAGGGCGTCAGCCAGGCCGTGCGCGAGCGGGCGGCCTTCGACGTCGACCGCATCGACGAGATCGAACGCGAAGTGAAACACGACGTCATCGCCTTCCTCACCAATGTGGCCGAGCATGTCGGCGATGAGGCGCGCTTCCTTCACCTTGGCATGACTTCTTCAGACGTTCTGGATACCTGCCTTAACGTCCAGATGGTGCGCGCAGCGGACCTGATGCTCGCCGGGATCGACCGCGTGCTCGCCGCGCTGAAAAAACGCGCCTATGAATTCAAGTATACGCCGACCATCGGGCGCAGCCATGGCATCCATGCCGAGCCGACGACATTCGGCATCAAGCTCGCGGGGTTCCATGCCGAGTTCCAGCGCGCGCGGGCCCGCCTGCTGATCGCGCGCGAAGAAGTGGCCACCTGCGCGATTTCCGGCGCGGTCGGAACCTTTGCCAATATTGATCCCCGCGTCGAAGCACACGTTGCCACGAAGCTGGGCTTGCGGATCGAACCGGTTTCGACGCAGGTGATCCCCCGCGACCGACATGCGATGTATTTTGCCGTGTTCGGTGTGATCGCCTCATCCGTCGAGCGACTGGCGACCGAAATCCGGCATCTTCAGCGCACGGAAGTCCTCGAAGCGGAAGAATACTTCTCAGCTGGGCAGAAGGGCTCGTCGGCGATGCCGCACAAGCGCAATCCGGTGCTGACCGAGAACCTGACCGGCCTTGCCCGCCTTGTGCGGTCTGCAGTGACACCAGCGCTCGAGAACGTCGCGCTCTGGCACGAGCGGGACATTTCACACTCCTCGGTGGAGCGCGGCATCGGCCCGGACGCCACGATCCATCTGGACTTCGCGCTGCACCGTCTGGGCGGCGTGGTAGAGAACCTCGTCGTCTATCCCGAAAACATGCTTCGCACGATCAACAGCATGGGCGGCCTGCACAATTCGCAGCGCATCCTGCTGGCGCTGGTTGAAAGCGGCTCCAGCCGCGAGGATGCCTACCGCCTTGTCCAGCGCAACGCGATGCGCACCTGGAAGAAGGAAGGCGACCTCGCCACGCTTCTGAAAGCCGATCCGGACGTCACGGCGAAACTGTCCGGTGAAGAAATCGACGCCCTTTTCGACCTCGAATACCATTTCAAGCATGCAGATACGATCTTCGAGCGGGTGTTCGGCCCCGAATGAAGCACCGGGCGTTGACGCAAGGCGCCCCCTCGCCATGATGGCGCAACAGATTAAGTCAACTCGGCCAATATGGGGCTCAACATGAAACGCTTTCTTCTTCTGGTGCCGGCAGCCGTGCTGGCGGCCTGTGCGCCGGATGCCTCCACACCGGCCGAGTCGCCGGCGGCTGAGGCCCCTGCCCTCAACCCTGCCGAAGCAATGCACCAGGGCTTCATGGTGCTGGACAGCCACCTCGACACACCCGCCAATTTCCACTCCGAAGAGTACACATTTTCCAAACGCGGCAACTTCGAAGAAGACGGCACGCAGGTCGACCTGCCGCGCATGAACGAGGGCGGCCTCGATGGCGGCTTCTGGGTCATTTTCACGTCGCAGGGACCGCTGGACGCTGCCTCACTGAATTCAGCCCGCACAGTCGCGCTTGATCGCCAGACCTCAATCCGGGAACTTGCCGCCAGGTATTCCAACGACGTCGAATTGGCGTTCACTGCGGACGACGCCGACCGGATCAATGCCGAAGGCAAGAAAATCGTCTTCCAGAGCATGGAGAACGCCTATCCGATCGGCAATGATGTGTCCCTGTTGGAAGCCTTCTATGTCGGCGGTCTTCGGATGATCTCGCCGGTTCACTTCCGCAACAACCAGTTTGCCGACAGCGCGACCGATGTGAACACCGTATTCGGCGGACTCAGCCCTCTGGGCGAAGAACTGGTGCGCGATGCGAACCGTCTCGGCATCATGCTCGACGGCTCGCACGCCTCAGAGGAAACGGTGTGGGATATGCTGGCGATCTCAACGACGCCGCTGGTGTTGTCGCATTCCGGACCGAAGGGTGTTTACGACCATCCCCGCAACCTGTCGGACGAATTGCTGAAAGCCGTCGCCGACAAGGGGGGCGTCGTCCAGATCAACGCCTACGGTTCATATCTGGAAGAACTGGTAGCAACGCCCGAGCGGCTTGCAGCGCTGGCGGAACTCGACGCAAAATTCGGCACCGACCCATCCGCGCTGACGCCTGAACAGATCGAGGAATACCGCGCCGCGCGCAAGGAACTCGACAAGACTTTGCCACCCCCGCGCTCCACTTTCGAGAAATTCAAGGAACACCTGCTCTACGCGCTGGAACTGGTCGGGCCGGAACATGTGGGGATGGGCGCGGACTGGGATGGCGGCGGCGGTGTCGATGGCATGAAGGATGTCGTGGATCTTCCGAAAGTGACGGCGGCCCTTCTCGATGCAGGCTATTCCCAACAGGACATCGCCAATATCTGGGGTGGCAACCTGATGCGCGTCCTGCGGGAGGTTGAGGCCGCCCGCACGTCCAGCCTGACGTCGCCGAAGACGATCAACTGAATGGATTGGCTCGCTGCGACACCACCTGTCGTCGCGCTGCTGGTCGCCGTGCTGACGCGCAACGTCTATTGGGCGCTCGGCGCGGCCATCTTTTTGTCGGAGACACTGCTGGCGGCGGCCAACCCTGCGATGGGTCTCCTGGGCAGCATTGATCGCGGCGCGCTTGTCTTCAGCGACGGCGGCAACACGCGGATCTTGCTCTTCTGCCTGATCATCGGTGCACTGATTGCCTACCTGGAGCGCGCGAATGCGTTCGAAGCGATGGTGAGCTGGCTGTCGCGGTCAGGCATGGTGAATGGACCAAGACAAGCGAGCTTCATCACAGCATTTTCAGGTGTTCTGATCTTCGTCGAGACGAATGTCAGCCTGCTGGCCACCGGTCTTCTGGGGCAGCGCCTGTTCGACAAGGTGAACCTGAGCCGGGCGCGGCTCGCCTATATCATCGATTCCACCTGCGCGCCCGTCAGTGTGCTGATTTTGCTGAACGGCTGGGGGGCTTTTTTCCTGAGCCTGCTGGCCGCCAATGATGTGGACGCGCCGCTGGCAGTGATGGCAGCATCGATTCCGCTGAACGCCTACGCGCTGTTGACGCTGGGCCTTGTCTTTTACGTCGTGTTCTCAAATCGCACTTTCGGGCCCATGCGGGCCGCCGATGCGGCCGTGCAGGCGCAAGCTGACCCGGTCCCCATCGAGCCGGCGTCCGACGGATCGCTGTGGGCATTCGTGCTGCCGATGGTGATCCTTGTGGGCGGCTCGATTGGCTTCATGGCCTGGACCGGCGGCGGCAACATCCTGGCGGGCTCGGGATCGAAATCCATTCTCTGGGCGGTGTGCCTCGCCACAATCGTCGCTTTTCTGCTGCTGGTGCGCAAGGCCGGAAATCCGGGCGACCTTGTGGAGACCGGGTTCAAGGGCATGGGCGACCTGTTGCCGGCCGTTTCGATCATCTTCCTCGCTCTGGCGTTGGGCGATAGCCTGAAGGCGCTGGGCACCGGTGCGTTCATTGCGCAGCTCGCTTCAGCGATGCCCTTCAACTGGGCCATTCCGGCCGTGTTGTTCGTGGCGGCGTCCATCACGTCGTTCACGACCGGCACCAGCTGGGGCACCTACGGCATCCTTGTGCCGCTTGCTATTCCACTGGGCATCGGAGCAGACCTGCCCTTGCCGCTTGTGCTGGCGGCGGTCCTCGGCGGCGGTGTGTTCGGCGATCACTGTTCTCCGATCTCGGACACGACGATCATCGCTTCGCTCGCATCCGGCTGCGACCACCTCGAACATGTACGCACGCAAATCCCCTATGCCCTGCTCGCCGGTGCGGGCGCGGTCGTGTTCTACCTCGCCGCTGGCCTGCTCAGCTGAGCCGCCGCTTGCCGCGTGGGCAAGGATTGATCTGCCAAAGTCGCTGACGAACACTCCCATGGATACAGGGAGAGTGGCGAGATGAGCAGCACGTATTTCGATCTGACGGGCAAGGTGGCGCTCGTGACGGGCGGCAGCCGCGGTCTCGGCTACCAGATGGTGAAGGCCTTCGCTGAACACGGCGCCGACATCATCGTCGCCAGCCGCAAGCTGGACGCCTGTGAGGCCGTTGCAGACGAAGTACGCGCGATGGGACGCAAAGCGCTTGCCCATTCGGCACATTGCGGGCGCTGGGACGATATCGATGGACTGATCGAAGCGTCTTATGCCGCCTTCGGACGGGTCGATATCCTTGTCAACAATGCCGGCTCCGGCCCCCGCATGGCGAGCCATGACGTCAGCGAATCCTTGTTCGACAGCGTGCTGAACCTCAACTTCAAGGGCCCGTTCCGGCTCGCCAGCCAAGTGGCCAAGCGGATGGCCGACGCTGACGGGGGCAGCATCATCAACATCTCATCGTCCGGCAGCCTTGTGCCTTTGCCGCATGTGGTACCTTACGGATCAGCCAAGGCTGCGCTGAACGCGATGAGCCTGTCTCTGGCGCACGAGTATGCGCCCAAGGTGCGCGTCAATACGATCTGCCCAGGCCCGTTCCTGACCGACATATCCAAGGCCTGGCCCGAAGAGATGCGCCAGAGCGCCGACAATGCCCTGGGACGGCCAGGCTATCCGCACGAGATCATCACGGCGGCCCTCTATCTTGCCAGCCCGAATTCGAGCTTCACGACTGGCTCGCTGCTTCGCGTCGACGGCAGCGCCGCCTGATCCCGAAAAAATCCCGCCGTCCCCCTTGCCAGCGTGCTGCCGTGCCGTTTATGTGACTTTATTACATTACACAGGAGACGCACATGAAGCGTGTGTTGTTGGCAACCGCAGTATCCGCCCAAGCGCTGACCGGCGCGGCTTTCGCGCAGGAGGATGACACCGCCCGGAGGCTGGACACGGTCCTGATCACCTCGGCGCCCGGCCCGGACCGCGCAAGCGACGAGTTGATCGGCAACGCAACCGCACTCGACCGCGCGGAGCTGATCGCCGACCTCTCCGGGACGCTCGGAGACACTCTGGACCGGCAGCCGGGCGTGGCGTCGTCATTCTTTGGCACGGGGGCCAGCCGGCCGATCCTGCGCGGCCTTGGGGCAGAAAGGGTCTTGGTGCTGACCAACGGCATCGGCGTGATCGACGCGTCCGCCGCAAGCCCGGACCACCAGGTGACCGCTGACGGCATTGACGCCGACAAGATCGAGATCCTTCGGGGTCCTGCCGCCCTCGCCTATGGCGGTCAGGCCATCGGCGGCGTCGTCAATGTGGTGGACGGTTTGATTTCCGAAACACTTCCCGACGAACCGGTTTCGGGCGAAATTTTCGGCGCGTATAACAGTGGCACCGACGGGCTCGAAGGCGCCAGCCGCGTCAGGTACACGACCGGGCCGTTCGTGCTGGCGGCAACCGCCTCAGCGCGCGACTTCGACGATTATTCCATTCCAGGCTTTTCCCGCTCGGCTGCGCTTCGGGCAGACGATCCCCTGCCCGTTGATGAGGAGGCGAGCGACACGCAACCCAATTCATTCGTCGAGACCGGCACGGTAGCCGGTGGGCTCTCCTGGATCGGCGAGAACGCCTTCCTCGGCGCCGCCGTGCGCAACCAGACAGCCAAGTATGGCCTGCCCACCGAAACCGGCCCTTTTATCGACATGGATCAGACCCGATACGACATCCGCGGCGGCCTGCATGTGAACAACGGCTTCCTGACCGACGTGATCGGCACCGCTTCGTTCGCCGACTATACGCATACGGAGTTCGAAGAAGCTGGCGTACCCGGCACGGTCTTCAATTCGGACGGGGCCGAAGCGCGCCTCGAAGCGGATCATCAGATCGGAGAGATCAAGGGCTCGTTCGGCATCCAGTACTACGATAAGTCCGTGGAAGCGATCGGTGATGAATCCTTCCTCACGCCGACAGACTCCACCAGCACCGGCGTGTTCCTGTATGAAACCCGCGAATGGGAGAGTGGCGCGAGCCTCGAAGGCGGCTTGCGCTATGATGCGGTCGAGCTGGACAATGCAAATGCCGGGACGCGGAGTTTCGACCTCGTCAGCGGTTCGCTGGGCATCCACCGCCACTACACCTCCGGTTGGTTTGCCGGTCTGCAGGTCGCCTACTCCGAGCGCGCACCGAACGAAAGCGAACTGTTTGCCTTCGGTCCACATTTTGCGACCAATCAATTCGAAGTCGGCGATGCCAACCTGGGCAAGGAAAGCGGGCTGAACACCGAAGCGACCCTGCGCTGGAGTGGAAACGCAGCCACTATCGGCTTCAACGCCTTCGTCACAAAGTTCTCGGACTTCATCTATCTTACACCCAGCCAGATCATCGATGGTGGTGTGCCCGTCAGCGAGGTCGATGGCGTAGATGTCTTTGCCTTCGCGCAGGACGATGCAACATTCACCGGCGGTGAGCTCTACGGCAATTATAGTGTCCCATCCGGCTGGCTTTCGGCAGACTGGGCATTTGATGGCAGCATCGATCTCGTCAAGGCAGAACTCGACAGCGGCGGAAACGTCCCGTTGATCCCGCCCGTCACGGTCAACGCAGGTGTCACCGCAAACTGGGCCCGGCTCGAACTGGGCGGCACGGCAACCTGGGCCGGCGACCAAAAGGATCCCGGCACCGGCGAACTACCGACGGACAGCTACACCCTGTTCGGGCTCCGCGGCGCCTATGATCTCTCCGGATACGGATTGGGCCACGACGGAACTCAGGTGTTCCTGGAGGTCCGCAACCTGACCGACGAGGAAGCGCGAGTTTCGACCTCGGTGCTGAAGGACGAGTTGCCGCTGCCCGGCCGGAACGTGCGGGCCGGCATCCGCCTGACGTTCTGACCGGACACAGCATCAGAGCCGGAAGCCTGGTATCCAGTCTTCCAACATGGCCTGCTTCGCGCGAAGGTCCGTCTCCGCGCGATCTTGTGTCCGGTAGAGGAACCGGACGCGGCTTCCGGCTCGCAACTGGCCAAGCAGGTGCCGGTCCGCGCGGATCACCTGAAGCAGATGCGGATATCCACCGGTGGTCTGTCCATCGACAAGCAGCAGATAGCCCTGCCCCTGAGGCGTCACTTGCAGCGCACCGGGAAAAACCGCCGAACTGGGCAATGCGCCGCCGCCATCCGGAACCGGCAGCCGGCCTTCAATTTCGGCGCCCATCCGGCTGAGCCGCGGTGAAACCGTGAAGGTCTCCGCCCAGGGGAAATAGGCCGGGTCCGGAAGGTCCGGGCCGGGCACGGCCCGAAGCGCGAAGCTCGGCAAGATGGGGAAACGTAGCGTCTCCGGCGTTGCGATTGGCCTCACCGCGCTACCTGCGCTGATGCTAATACGGTCACCCTTGCGCAGCGCCCGGCCGTTAATTCCGCCGAAAGCAGCCGGTAGATAAGTCGATTCGGAGCCGAGAAAGCTTTGCGCCTGCAGATCACCCGAAAGGCTCAGATAGATCCGCGCTCCTGTCGCAATCGGCCCGATCTCAACGGTCTCGCCAGCTTGAACTTCGAGCGTCCGGTGGCTTTGGCGCTCCGCGGCGCCGATACGGATAGGCGCGGCTGCACCCGCAATACCGATCTGCATCGCTGTGTCGAACCGGAACCGGGCCGCTCCGAATGTGATCTCAAGACACGCATCCGAAGGCGCGCGCTCGACCAAACGGTTCGCGAGCGCCATGGAGACCGCGTCCGCTGGACCGCTCATCGGAACGCCGGCATGGCAAAAGCCTGTTCTTGGACCCGCCTGCACCGTACACTGAAGACCTGGATCAAGCACGACGAGGCTCATGTGCCGGCCGTCCGGCGCAACACCACCCGGTCGCCCGCGCGAAGCAGGAAGGGGTCTGAACCGTCCTTGTCAAACAGCGCCGATTGCACATTCCCTATGATCGGCCAGCCGCCGGGACCGTCGAGCGCGTAGAGACCGATCTGGCCGGTGATCAAGCCGACTGAGCCGGCAGGAATACGCGTGCGCGGCGTTCCAAGCCGTTCGGAGACGAGGGCAGGATCAAGGCCAGAGAGATACGCGAAGCCGGGTGTGAAGCCCGACATGTCTACGCTGAGTTCCGCCCTCTCAACCGCATCCACGATGCCGGCCTGCGGAATGGCCAGACGCTCAGCCAGTTCCGAAAGATCAGGGCCGGCCAAACCGCCAAATTCCACGACCAGTGTGTGTCTGCGGCGCTCGCGCGCCGTCGATGGTTTCATGGTCGCAATCTCTTGCAGCACGCGCGCACGGGCCCCGTCGAGGCTGAGCGCGTGCGGATCGAACGCGACGCAGAGATCCCGTTTGCCAGGTACAATTTCGATCCAGTTCGCGCTAGCCGACAAATGCGCCGCAAGATCGTGGCGGATGTCTCCCGCCCCGCACAGGATCCTCAAGGCATCATCGCCGCAAGGCACGACTTCGAATCGCTGCACCATCATGCGTGGACCGAAATACCGCACCGCTCCAGTCCCAGGCGAATGGCCCGCGCATGTTCGTCTGCACCCGGCGTATCGCTATGCAGGCACAGGGTCTGGACGAACATGTTGATCTGTCCGCCGCCGCGCGTAGCGACAGCGTGCCTTTCGACGAGCGCGATCGCCTGCGCCAGCACCGCCTCGGGCGACGTAATCACGGCGCCGGGAATGGTGCGCGGCGTGAGAGAGCCGTCCGGCTCGTAAGTCCGGTCCGCAAAGCCTTCAGCGACAAATTCCAGCCCGCTGGCCGCAGCTGCTGCAGCCAGCCCCGACCCCGGCGGACCGATGAGCTGGGTAAGCTCCGCCTCGTGAGCCACCCTCGCAATCAGCAGCGCGAGCGCTTCGTCGCGAGCCGCGTCATTGTACAGCGCGCCGTGCGCCTTGAGATGGACGGCTTTCAAGCCTTCAGACGACGCGATCTCGACCAGCAGCCTTGCCTGCGCCGTCAGCGAAACGCGCAGCTCAGTGGGCGCTATGTGGAGGCTGCGTCGTCCGAAATTGGCTAGATCGGGATACGACGGATGCGCGCCGATCTGCACGCCGTTGGACTTCGCGGCGCGGACGGTCTCCCGCATGATGTCGTCGTCGCCGGCATGGCCGCCGCAGGCGATGTTGCAGCGTGTGACGACCTTCAGCATCGCCGCGTCGAGCGCGCGGCCCGCTTCGCCCGGCAACTCACCCAGATCGGCATTCAGACAGACGGAGGCGTTCATGGCCAGACACCCGCTGCACGCAAGACAAGCCGCGCGCCCAGTCCGATGGTCACAAGCAGAACGCCCACACCGAGAACGTTCTGGAACGGCGAGTTGACCTTTTCGCCCAACAAGCTGCGTCGATTCATGGCGATGAGGAGGAAGCCAGCGACAACCGGCAGAAGGATACCGTTGGCGACCTGGGCGGTCAGGATCACCATCAACGGATTGAGCCCGGCGAGCGCGATCCCTGCTCCGACGAGCAGGACCGCCATTGCAACGCCGCGAAATACCATGCCACGGGGGCGTTGGCGCGCAAGTTCGCAAACGGCGTAAGCCGCCGCCAGCGGCGCGGTGATCGCCGAACTAAGCC
>JBGSKU010000425.1:0-7714 GCA_041741055.1 Hyphomonas sp. | reverse complement strand
CCGCCGCTGCAGATTTCGGTGAACCACGCGATCACGCTGAGCGTGCGCGACTCCATCGGACTGTTCAAAGCCGCAGAAGGCGGCACAAGCGCCTATCCGCCGCTGGGCGATATCCAGCCGCTGAAGCGGCGCCTGCGCATCGGCTTTGCGCCGGAGCCTATTGGCGGCACGGCGTTGCACCCCGACACGCGCGCGGCACTCGAAGACGTCGCCCAGTTGTGCCGCGACCTCGGACATGAAGTGATGGACTACACGCTCCCGATGGACGGGCCGAAATTCACGGACGCATTCATTCTCTACTGGGCGACCGGCGCGGCGCAGTTTGCGCAGAAGGTGTCGGCCTATTCGGGCAAGCCGATCGGGCCGGACATCCTCGAGCCCTGGACGTTGGGACTTGCCAGGATGGCGCTGGGCCGGATGACGGAAATACCGGGCACAATCGGGTACCTCCAGAATTTCGAAGCGCAGTATGACAGCTTCTTCCAGTCGATGGATGTGATCCTGTCGCCCGTGACCGGCAGCCCGGCCGTTCCAATCGGCGAGCAGGCGCCGGATGGCGACTTCGACACGGTCATGGAAAGCGTGTTGAAATTCGTGGCTTTCACCTCGCCGATGAACGTGGCGGGCGCGGCCTCGATGAGCGTGCCGCTCGCCTGGTCGCCGACGGGGCTGCCGATCGGCGCGATGTTCTCGGGCCGCAAGGGCGACGACGCCCTGCTGTTCGAACTGGCGCTGGAACTGGAAGCGGCGCGCCCCTGGGCGGACCGCAAGCCGCCGGTTTCCGCACTCTGACCTAGCGTCAGGGGCCTG
The DNA here is from genome assembly GCA_041741055.1 of Hyphomonas sp. Lineage (GTDB taxonomy): Bacteria > Pseudomonadota > Alphaproteobacteria > Caulobacterales > Hyphomonadaceae > Hyphomonas. The sequence goes on along the minus strand of JBGSKU010000425.1, from coordinate 6,904 downwards.
TTCCTGAAGGCCTTCCGGAGCTAAATTAACCAAGATCCGCCGGTTGTTTGCCGGGCGGAAAGGCGTTTTGCGTTAAGAATTGTGGGCGCGAAAGATGACTCTCGCGTCACTTCGCCCTATCTAAATGCCCATCCCTCCCAGGAAAGCTTACGCCCGTGAACAGATCGCTCGTCATCGCAGCCTCCATCCTGGGGCTCATTCTTGCCTATTTCGGCGTCCGCAGCTTGATGCGCGGAAGCCTCGGCTCCGAGAAACCGCCCATCGAGGCGGTGGGCCCTGCGCCCGTTGCCGACGCCGTCGTGATCACAGCCTCCAGCGAGCCGCATATACTCAACGTCAACGCCAAGGGCCGCACGGCGCCCGACAAGGTGGTGACCGTGAAATCAGGCACGGCGGGTACGGTGATCTCGACTCCGGTGAGTGAAGGTACGTTCGTCAAGAAAGGCACGTTGCTCTGTGCGTTGGACGTCGAGGCCCGCAGCGCCCGCGTGAAGGAAGCTGAAGCCAACCGCAATGCGGCGAAGGTGGATTACGAAGCCGCCGCATCGCTGGCGGCGAAGGGCCTCTCGCCCGCAAACCGCGAGGCCGCTGCCAAAGCGACGCTGGACGCGGCCGAAGCGGCGGTGAATTCCGCAAAGGTCGAACTGGGCCGCACGCAGATTCGCGCGCCGTTCGACGGTGTGTATGAACAACGCCTCGCCGAAGCGGGCGACTATCTTGCGCCGGGCTCGCCCTGCGGCCTGCTCGTCGATCTCGATCCGGTGATCATGGCGGCCGAAGTGAGCGAAGCGGAAGCCGGTCTCCTGAAGCCCGGCATGACGGGCACGGTGCAGCTCGCCGACGGCCGCAGCTTTCCCGCGAAACTGCGCTATGTGGCACGCACGGCGAGCCAGCAGACCCGCACCTTCCCGGTCGAGGCCGAGCTTGATACCGGTGATGCCCGCGTGGCGGCCGGTGTGACGGCGACGATGCAGGTTCCGGCCGGCGAAGTTTCGGCGACATTGATCGCCCGATCGTTGCTGACCCTGTCTGATTCCGGACAACTGGGCGTTCGCCAGGTTCTGGCCGACAATACGGTGGCTTTCGCCCCGATCCGTGTCATCGATGAGACCGTGGGCGGCGCCTGGGTGACTGGCCTGCCAGAGAAGACAACGCTGGTGGCGATCGGTCAGGACTACCTGAACGACGGTGCGAAAGTTCGTCCTGTTACGCAGGGTGGAGCCACGCCATGAACGGACTGATTGATGGCGCCATTGGCCGCGCACGGATGGTCATCGCCATCCTGATCTGCGCGGTTCTGGCGGGCGCAGCTACGTATATCAAGCTGCCCAAGGAAGCCGATCCCGACATCCCGATTCCGATTGTTGCGATCACCATTCCGCTGGCCGGCGTGACTCCGGAGGATTCCGAACGCCTTCTGGTGCGCCCGGTTGAAGAAGAGATCCAGTCGCTTGAAGGCCTGAAGACCTTCAAGTCGTATGCGTCTGAAGGCGCAGCGACGCTGGTACTGGAATTCGAGATCGATGTGGACGTCGATCAGGCCGTTCTGGACGTCAAGGACAAGGTGGACATGGCGAAACGCTATTTCCCCACCGACGCCCGCGAACCTGTCGTGTCCGAGTTCAACGCGGCACAGTTCCCGATGCTGGTCGTCAATATCTATGGCGACGCGCCCGAGCGCGGCCTCGGCCGTATCGCGGAGGACCTGCGCGAGCGGCTTGAGGCCGATCCCGGCATTCTGGAAGCGCGTATCAGCGGCAAGCGCGAAGACCTGCTCGAGATCGTCATCGATCCGGTGAAACTGGAAGCCTACAACATCTCCTATCAGGAGATCGCGGCGATCGTGAATTCCAACAACCAGCTGATCCCCGCCGGCGTGATCGACACCGGACAGGGCAGCTTTGCCGTGAAGGTGCCGGGCATCATCCGCACCGGCGCGGACGCCCTCAGCCTGCCGATCAAACGCACCGAGAATGCCGTCGTAACACTCGGCGACGTGGCCGAAGTGCGCCGCACATTCAAGGACGCGACCGGGGCAGCTACCTTCAACGGCGAGCAAGGCCTGTTGATCGAAGTGGTCAAGCGCACCGGCGCCAACATTCTCGACACCGCCAACAATGTCCGTGCAATCCTGGCGGACGAAAGCCAGAAATGGCCATCCTCGGTACGGGCCGAGATCACGTCGGACGCATCCGAACTGATCGGCTCGCAGCTGGGTCAGCTGGAAAGCTCGATCATGACCGCGATCGTGCTGGTTATGATCATCGTCGTGGCTTCGCTCGGCCTGCGTTCGGCCACGCTGGTCGGCATCGCGATCCCGTCCTCGTTCGTGATCGCGTTCCTGTTCCTCGGCGCGTTCGGCTACACAGTGAACATGATGGTCATGTTCGGCATGGTTATCGCGGTCGGCATTCTGGTGGATGGCGCAATCGTCGTCACCGAGTATGCGGACCGAAAACTCGCGGAAGGTCTGGACCGGAAAGAAGCCTATGCGCTCGCCGGCAAGCGGATGTTCTGGCCGGTGGTCTCGTCCACACTGACCACACTGGCAGCCTTCGTGCCATTCCTGTTCTGGAACTCGATGCCCGGCAAGTTCATGGCCTATCTGCCGTTGACGCTGATCTTCGTTCTTACAGCCTCGCTGGTGGTGGCGCTGATCTTCCTGCCGGTGCTCGGCACGGTGATCGGCGGCCGCGCGAGCGGCACGGATGAAAACCTCGCCGCACTCGCGGCCGACGGCGACCCGCGCAAAGCCAAGGGCTGGATCGGCAGCTATGTGAAGATCGTAACCGAGACGGTACGCCGTCCGCTGATCACCACGGCTGTGGTCTTCGCATCCGTGATTGCCATTTTCGTCTGGTTCGGTTCCGAGAACCACAAATCCGAATTCTTCCTCGATATCGAGCCGGAACAAGCCTACGTGTTCGTGCAGGCGCAAGGGGCCCTGTCGGCCAGGGAACAGGCCGAACTGGTCGGCCGCGCAGAAGCAGCGATCTCCGACCTGGACGGCATCATCGCCATCTCCACCCGCTCCGGAAAATCGTCCAGTGGCGGATCGCGCTTTGACGGCGTCGATGGCATTCCGCTCGACACGATCGGCCAGATCCTGCTGGACATGAAAACCACGTCAGATGGTCCTTACAACGCGCGTCTGACGCTTGAAGAAGTGCGTGCGCGCCTCGCTGCGATCCCCGCACTGCGGTTCGAAATCAAGGCGCGCGAACAAGGCCCGCCGGGCGGCAAGGATGTGCAGGTTGCCCTGCTCGGCCAGGACAAGGCAGCGCTCGACAAGACCGCCACGCTGATCCGCGACTGGCTGGAAGCCCGTGACGATGTGATCGAGATCGATGACTCGCGGCCCCTGCCCGGCGTCGAGTACCAGCTGACGGTGGACCGCGCCGAAGCCGGCAAGTTCGGTGTCGATGCCGCCCAGATCGGCGCGGCCGTACAGCTCGTGACCAATGGCGTCCTCGTTGGCCGTTACCGTCCGGACGATGCGAACGAGGAAGTCGATATCCGCGTCCGTTTCCCGGAAGAGGACCGGTCGGCTTCGGCCATCGATGCGCTGAAGATCGCCACGCCGCAAGGCAACGTGCCTTTGTCACTTTTCGTGACCCGCGAGGCCGCGCCGCGCGTCAGCCAGATTGAACGCCGGGACGGCAAGCGCGTGATCGACGTGCGCGGGAATGCGAAGGAACAAGGCACCGGCGGCGCCATCGTCGCCGAACTGAAGGACTTCCTGGCATCGCAGACGCTGCCGCCAGGCGTGGAAGTGCGCTTTGAAGGCGCCGACGAAGACACCGCCGAAGCCGGCGCGTTCTTCATGGGCGCCGCACTGGCCGCCCTCTTCATGATGGCCGTGATCCTGCTCTGGCAATTCAACAATTTCTGGCAGGTGGCGTTGACGCTGTCCGCCGTGATCCTGTCAACGGCCGGCGTATTGGTCGGCGTGAACCTGCTGCTGCCCTATGTCAGTATCCTGATGATCGGGACCGGTATCGTGGCGCTGGCCGGTATCGTTGTGAACAACAACATTATCATGATCGATACGTTCAACCGGCTGCGTGAAGACGGCCGGTCGCCGGAAGATGCGGCGATTGCGACCGCGGCGCAGCGGATCCGCCCGATCCTGCTGACCACGGGCACGACCATGTTCGGCCTGTTCCCGATGATCCTGCAGATGAATGTCAGCTTCCGCGAAGGCGCCATCAATTTTGGCGGCGCTGCGTCGGAATGGTGGGTACAGCTGGCGACAGCGGTGGTGTTCGGCCTCGGCTTCTCGACGACGATGATCCTGCTGGTCACGCCCGCCTGGCTGATTGCGCCCTACCGCATTGCGCAATGGCGCCGCCGGATGTGGGCGCGCCTCACCGGAAACAATGCCGGAGCCGGAGACGATGCCCCGCAGGCCGCCAATGACGCGGCGGAGCGCAAGGATGTTCTGCCGGCGGCTGAGTAACCCGGCCTACCAGGGCAATGTCTTGCCTTCCCAGTCGAAGAAGCGAAGGTCCTTCGAGGCGCGGGAGCCCGTGATCACCTTGAAGAGTCCAGCCGCGCTGTCGGCGGGCAGCACCGGCGCGGCCTCTCCGCCCATGTCGGTCTTCACCCAGCCCGGATGCAGCGCGAGCAATGTGATACCCTTGCTTGCGAGTGTATGCGCCGCCGTGCGCAGCCCCATGTTCAGGCCCGCTTTCGAAACCCGGTATGCCAGACCGAAGCCCATGTTGGTGTTCTCGATGGAGCCGAGTTGGCTGGAAAGCGATGCGGCCACTTTCGCCTCGCCCGCCGCCAGGTTGGACGTCAACGCATCCAGCACCCGGATCGGGGCAACGGTATTGACGCGCAGCAATTCCTCGAAGCGTTCATAGTCGAGACTTGGCATGTCCGCGCGGTCGCCGAGGCCGGCATTGTTGATCAGGTAGTCGATGGGGCGGTCGCCGAGCGCGGCGGCGAGCGCCTTGATCGATGCCGGGTCGGACACATCGAGCGCATGGAGCTCGGCGCCGGTCGCCTTGAGGTCTGCCGCCTTTGACAGGTCGCGTGCAGTTGCGATGACCGTGTGGCCGTTTGACTGGAATTCGCGCACGAGGGCGAGGCCGATGCCGCGATTGGCACCCGTGATCAATGTGGTGGGCATGACAGGACTCCGGACAAGGTGTCCGGATTTCTTAGGCCTGCGGTGTGATGCGGTAAACCGCCGTGGCCGTCATCACGATGCCCCGAACGCCTTCGGCCGAACCGCCCGTGAACAGGATCGTGCGGGTCTTGCGGTCAACGCGGGGCTTATAGCTTAAGGCCGACGGTTCGGCGCCTGCGGCAGACACATCAAAGGTGACAGAGACCAAATCGACCCGGTCCGGCGCACACAGGGTTTCGGCATCAGCCCGGATGGCCTGGATCAGGCGCAGGGCGATGGCTTCGTCCGGGCGGGTCAGCTGGGTGTCGCTCATCAGGCTCTCCTTCAACGGCCCTGCCTGTAGCGGGCGGCGCACCAAAAGAAAAGGGCCGCCCCGAAGGGCGGCCCGGATATTCTGAAACGACGCGATGACCAGCGAGGGTCTTGATAAGGCAGCGTCTGTTTCGCTTCGCAGGGCCAGTGCGTTACGCGGCGCGCACCTCCTCTCCGCGGACCGGCGAATCCGCGTGGCTCATCAGGTCACCCAGATGGCCAAAGTCATTCATGCCGTGTACGGATTGCATCCAGCTGCCGATGGACGGCAGGAGATTGCCGATGGCCTTGTGGTCAAGGCCGGCATCCTGGAGTGCGGATATCATGGAAAGGGCGACGCGGCGGCGGCCGCCAGGGGTCTGTTCGATCAGACGCGCGATCTCGCCCGTCGGGGCGCCGATCTCGACACCGGTCCGCGCTGCGAGAACGCGCGCGCCGGGAATCTTCTTGAACATGACTTCAGCAAGCGGGCTGCCCTGGCGCTCTGCGCCGTTGAGAACAATACCCAACGCTTGCTTGGAAACAGTGTCCGCGAGGCCATTGCGTGTAGCGATGTGCGCTATCAGATCAATCATCATTGGCAAAGGCACTCCTAGGATCAATGGCCTCGGGACAACCCCAACTTCGCGTCCCGTGGTTTCCAGTTCCTTACCGGCGTGAACTTTTTTTCATCCCGGATGAAGAAAGCGATTAAGGCGCATTATCCCGGGGTAAACAGACGCGGCGGTTTTGTTTACGCTCATCGTAATGTGGCGCGGATTCGCGCGTAGAGGCGGTTAAGAGACATGATACGGATCGGAATTCTCGGCGCCGCGAAAATTGCACCGCCTGCCCTGATCGAGCCTGTGAAGAAGAGGGCGGACTGCGAGGTCGTCTGCGTCGCTGCGCGGGAAACGGGGCGGGCGCGCGCTTACGCAGACCAGCATGGCATTCCGGAGATCGCTGAAGGCTATGACGCACTGATCGCACGACTGGACATCGACCTTATCTACAATGCCCTGCCTCCGCATCGTCATGCGGACCTGACCATTGCGGCACTTGAGGCCGGCAAAGCCGTGCTGTGCGAGAAGCCGTTCGCGATGAACGCACGCGAAGCGCAACGGATGGTCGACGTCGCCGCGCGCAATGGCCGGCCGCTGGTAGAAGCCTTTCACTACCGGTTCCATCCGATGTTCGAGGAGATACTCGCGCAGCTGCGCGCCGGCGCCATCGGCAAGCTGTGTGCGATCCGGTCGGATTTCTCGGTGGCTATCACGTATCGCCCGGGCGAGCTGCGGCATGACCCGGCACTCGGCGGCGGCGCGCTGATGGACCTCGGCTGCTATGCGCTCCATTGGGCCCGCACGGTGGCCGGGTCTGAGCCGGAGGTGGTCCAGGCCGCTTGTGCATTGTCTGAGCATGGGGCGGACCTTGTCACGACAGCGAAGCTGGCATTCGAGGGCGGCGTCACGGCGC
>JBGSKU010000424.1:0-3055 GCA_041741055.1 Hyphomonas sp. | reverse complement strand
CCCCGCCCCGCGCGTGTCGTGAAAATGCATGCGCAACGTCACGTCGGGCGCCTCGATCCGCACACGGCCGATTGCGCGCTTCACATCCCACGGCGTGGCAGCGCCGATCGTGTCGCCGAGAGCCAGCTCGGCAATGCCGGTGCGCTGCGCCTGCGCCGCAAGGTTTCCGACGACGCCGAGATCGACCTCGCCGTCATAGGGATCGCCGAACGCCACCGAGATCGTCGCCGACAGCGGAAGACCCGCCTCGTGCACCAGTGGCGCGCACTTCGCGAGCATGTCGGCGCTGTCCTGCGGGCTCATGCCCTGGTTCTTGCGTCCGAAGGTCTCGCTCGCCACCAGCACGAAATTGATCTCGTCGGCCTTCGCCTCGATCGCCCGGCGAACACCGGTCTCGTTCAGCGCCAGCGCGATATGCTTCGTTCGTCCGGCCCGGTTCAGCCCGGCGAACACTTCCGGCGAGTTCGCCATCTTCGGCACGGCCTTCGGCGAAACGAAGCTGCCGGATTCCATCCGCGTCACCCCGGCCGCTTCCAGCCGGGCAATGAACTCCAGCTTCTCGTCCACCGCCAGGTTGGCCGGGTCATTCTGGAGCCCGTCGCGGGGACCAACCTCAACGATATGTATCTGGCGTTTCATCCGTAGGCTTACTTCCCTGTAAATGCCGGCGCGCGCCGCTCGACGAAGCTGGCCACACCTTCCTTGAAGTCGTGCGTGGCAAAACTCTTCTCCATTTCCGCATCCGCCACCGCGAGCGAGTCGGCATAGGATTGGAAATAGCTCTCGCGGATCTGTCGCTTCATGATCGCCACCGAGCGCGGCGACACCTGCGTCGCGAGGTGCCGGGCAAGATCGTAGACGAACGGCATAAGCTCCTCCCCCGCCAGCGCGCGGTTGACGAGGCCGAGCTTCTCAGCCTCTGCGCCGGTGAACTTGCGCGCCGTGAACAACAGGTCCAGCGCATTCGCCTCGCCGACAAGACGCGGTAGCTGCCAGGCGATTCCATGCTCGGCAATCAGGCCGCGCTGCGAAAAAGCCGTGGTGAACTTCGCATCGGCCGCCGCATAGCGCATGTCCGCAAACAGGGTGAGGATCAGGCCGATCCCGGCGCACGGTCCATTGATCGCCGCGATGATCGGCTTCGGACAGGCGAACATGTGGCCGAACCGGCCGGGAAACGTCTTCTCGAGCTCGCTCACCGTTTTCGGCTTCAGGTCCGGGATTTTCGCCTGGTACTGCTCGCCCCCACTCGCCTGGATCGACTGCAGGCCGTTCATATCGGCCCCCGCGCAGAACCCCCGGCCAGCCCCCGTGATCACGATGCAGCGCACCGCGTCGTCGGTGCCGCCCGCGCGGATCGCGGTTTCGACCTCCGTCTGCATGATTCCGGTCCAGGCGTTCAGCCGCTCTGGCCGGTTCAGCGTGATCGTCAGGACACCGTCCTTCGTCTCGGCAAGGATTTCCCTGTATTCGGCCATCTGCGTCTCCCCGATTTTCTGTTTTGCGACTTTAACGCCGTTTCGTCGTTCTTGTCAGCCGCTCCCGGCGCCGCTTGACCCGCCGGGAAGCCGCTCCTACGCCTCAACACCATGACAGACTTTGCACCCCCCCTCTCCGGCTCCGCCCAGGACGAAACTCTCGAGTTGCGCCCGAAATTTGATGCCAGCGGCCTGATCGCGGCCATCGCGCAGGATGCAGACACCGGCGACGTGCTGATGCTCGCCTGGATGAATGACGAGGCGCTGCGCCGGACGCTGGCCACAAGGCGCGCCACTTACTGGTCTCGCTCGCGCGGCGCGCTCTGGATCAAGGGCGAAACCTCCGGCCACACACAAGAGGTCGTCGAAGTCCACGTCGATTGCGACCAGGATGCCGTGCTCTTGAAAGTGCGCCAGACGGGCGGCGCCTGCCATACCGGCCGCGAAAGCTGCTTTTACCGGGTCGTCGGCGCCGATGGCCGCGCCCTTTCCGGATCCGGCGAAGCGCACTAGGCTTCCCGCCAGACCAGACGCGAAAAGGAAACGCCATGCGCCTTACCCTGCTTCTCACGACAGCGGCCAGCGCCGCGCTACTGGCCGCTTGTGCGCCGAAAACAGAAACCCCCGCCCCGGCTGCTGAACCCGAATTGACGTAAGTTGCCGAGGCCGCGCCGCTTACGGTCAACGTCCTTGATTGCGGCACGATCGGTGTGTCCGATCTCGACGTCTTTTCGTCCAGCGGGGATTATGCGGGCCAGGCCGACGAGTTCACGGACACCTGCTACCTGATCAACCATCCCAAGGGCCACCTTCTCTGGGATCTCGGCTTGCCATCCCAATTGATCGGCATGCCGCCTTTCACCCAGCAGGTCTTCACCGTTTCGGTGGAGCGCTCGATCACCGACCAGCTGGCCGACCTCGGCATCGTCCCGTCGGAGCTCGACTACGTATCGATCTCGCACAACCATTTCGACCATATCGGTCAGGTCGATCAGGTTCAGGGCGCGACCTGGCTGGTGAACCAGAAGGAATACGATGCCATGTTCCCGCCGGACGGTTCGCCCCCGGCAGATCCGTCGCTGGCCGCGAACTTTGCGCTGTTCCAGCCGATGGAGCGCCAGATCATCCCGGAAGAGTATGACGTGTTCGGCGACGGATCGGTCGTGATCTTCGAGACGCCCGGCCACACACCCGGCCACGCGTCGCTGCAACTGATGATGCCGGAATCCGGTCCGATCCTTTTGACCGGCGACCTCTATCACCGCAGCGAAAGCCGGACGCTGTCGCGCGTGCCGCGCTTCAATTACAGCGAAGAGGAAACGCGCGCCTCCATGGCGGCCTTCGAGGAACGCGCCAACAAGCTGGGCGCCAAAGTGATCATCCAGCACGAACCGGCCGACATTGCGCCGCTCGGCGGCGTGATCCGCTAGCCAGCAGGCCGGATGAATATCTGATTGGTGCGCTGGACGGCCGCGGCGCGGTCGGCCGGCGTATTGTCGCTGGCTCGGTACTCGCCGACGATCTCCGTCTGCAAACCAGCCTTCTCCAGCTCCGCCGCCAGGGCCGCGGCACGGCGA
>JBGSKU010000423.1:0-2193 GCA_041741055.1 Hyphomonas sp. | reverse complement strand
GTCATGCGCGGCACCGGCATCTTCAAGATCATTCCCCGCCGCGAAGGTGCGCCGGGACGGGGCGCGGCCCCGGCGCCCTGACCGGGGTCAGGCGCGGTGGGCCCTGGTCTCCAGGCCGGTCTTCCACAGCGAGAACAGGATCGCCCCACCGAGCAGCGACACGGTCGCGATGAGCGACCATTGCGGCTCCAGGTACGGCACCAGCTTCATCTCCTTGTAGAGCAGGAAGTTCCAGAAGATTTTCAGGCCGATCAGCACCAGCACAAGCGACAGGCCATACTTCAGGTACTTGAACCGCTCCACGGCCGCCGAGAGCATGAAGTACATCGAGCGCAGGCCGAGGATGGCGAAGATGTTCGACGTGTAGACGATGAACGGATCACGCGTGACTGCGAAGATGGCGGGCACCGAGTCGACCGCGAAGATGATGTCCACCGCTTCGACCATCAGCAGGCAGAGCAGCAGCGGCGTTGCCCAGAGCACGGCCTTGCCGGTGATGGGGTGGGGCCGGCGCACGACGAAATTGTGATTGTCGATCGTGTCGGTCACGCGCATCCGCTTGCGCAGGAATTTCAACACCGGGTTCTGGTTGAGGTCCATCTCGTCATCGTCGCCAGCGCCCGACAACAGCATCTTGCCGCCGGTGAACAGGAGGAAGGCGGCAAAGATGTAGAGCACCCAGGTGAACTCGTTCACCACCGCTGCGCCGAGCGAGATGAAGATGCCCCGGAAGACGATGGCGCCAAGGATGCCCCAGAACAGCACCCGGTGCTGGTATTCCCGCGGGACCGCGAAGAAGGTGAAGACGAGGCCGATGACGAAGATGTTGTCGAAGGCGAGGGCGGTCTCCAGCAGATAACCGGTCGCGAACTGCATCGTGGCCTGAACGTTCAGGTTCTCGGACTCGTTGTAGAAGGCCTGGTCGGGCTCGTAGAACAGATAGATGTAAGCGCCGAAGGCGACTGCCAGCGAGGCGAAGCAGGCCCACATGACGGCGCTCTTGGCCGGCGAGACGACCGCGTCCTTGCGGTTCAGGAGGCCGAGATCGACCCAGAGCAGGCCAATGATGAGACCGAGGAAGGCAAGCCAAAGCCACAGGCGCTGGCCTGCGTAGGCGACAGTCAGGATTTCAGGCATGGGTGTCCAGAGGTCCGGAGAAGCGCGCCGCGTCAGCGCAAGTTCCGTGAGGGATCCGACATCGCATTTGCCGCCGCAAATGCCAGAGGGGCCCGGTTCCAATTCCGTGGCAGAACGTAGTACGTCCCCACGCCGGGTCAAGCGGCGGCGCTCAGGCGGGCGGGGCCGGGACCGGTTGACTCCGGCCCGGCACGCCAGTATCCGCCAGCGCCATGAACACCCACCTGCACCACCACCATCACGCATGACGCGCCGGCGAGGCGCGAACCGGTCCGGCTGCGCCTCTGATAGTGTTCACTCCCCAGAACCGAAGCAGATGAAGCAGGCCAGGGCCCGGTCCCGCGCCCGTTCGACGTGCCGCATTCCCATTCCGGCCCGCGCCGTCTAAGCGGGCCCAGCCCGATACAGGACCCGACTGACCATGAGCGACAAGTCCCCCCCGCCCGCCACCGGCAAGGATCTCGCCCGCAAGCCGCGCGGCTTTCCCGACAAGCGGGAAGGCCTGATCCATGCGCAGGCCCGGCTGGTGGAGACGGTCACGGGCGTTTACCGCCAGTGGGGTTTCGAGGCGCTCGATACCGGCGCCTTCGAATATGCTGACGCGCTCGGCAAATTCCTGCCCGATGACGACCGGCCGAATGCGGGCGTGTTCGCCCTCCAGGATGATGACGAGCAGTGGATGGCGCTGCGCTACGACCTGACCGCGCCGCTGGCCCGGTTCGTGGCGGAGCAGGGGCAGGGGCTTGGCCGTCCGTTCCGGCGCTATGCGGCAGGACCGGTCTGGCGCAACGAGAAGCCGGGACCGGGACGGTTCCGCGAATTCTGGCAGTGCGATGCCGACACGGTGGGCGCGCCCGGTTTCCATGCCGATGCCGAAATGATTGCGATGGGCGCCGAGGCCCTGCGCGCCATCGGCATGCGGGACGGCGAATTTGTCGTGCGCGTCAACACGCGCCGGCTGCTGAATGGTGTGCTCGACTCGGTGGGTGCTGAAAAGGCCGAAACGCGCCTCGCCATCCTGCGCGCGCTCGACAAGCTGGACCGGCTGGGCGCCTC
>JBGSKU010000422.1:0-2354 GCA_041741055.1 Hyphomonas sp. | reverse complement strand
CGTGTCGGCCCCGGCATCGACACGCTGCTCCTGCGCCTCGACCAGGCCGCCCGTCCGCAGGCCTGGGCCGGGATGGATACGTCCTAGGTGGTTGCAGTCGCCGCGAACGCCCACCTCTCCGAAGACCCCTGCGAAAGCAGGGGTCCAGTTCTTCCTTGCGCTGGATACCTGCCTCCGCAGGTATCCGCGGCCGCAGGCGTGACGGGAGCTAATATCCCGCTCATCCGCGCGAAGGCGGGGATCGCGTGAAGGGGCTACACCCCTTCCACAAAAATCACCCGGTAGTCCGCCGCCTGGAAACGGTGTGCCCGGGCCGCCGTATATTCCGGGCTGTCATACCAGGCCTTGGCCTCCGCCATGGTCGGGAAGGACAGGATCACCACGCCATCGGCGGCCGCGCCCTCGGTCGTCTCGCACGGGCCATAGAAGGCGAGCGGGGTGATCTTGTGGTCGCCGCGCGCGCCTGCCGCGGCCTCGGCATATTTCTTCATCGCGGCTTCGTCGCGCAGCTTCTCGCGGATCAGGATCACATAGGCGGTCATGGCAGTCTCTCCTTTGTCTCGCCCGAGTTTCCGCAATCCGGCGGTCGCTTGCAATTGTCACCCTGCGTCAGCTTGCCCGCCCGCCGGGGTTCCGCGCTGCAGTAAAAACCGCTAGGTCTGGGCCCACGCAATTGGAAGAAATCCCATGTCACATTTCACCGTCCTGTCGACCCTTCCGCCCGATGCCTTGCTCGGCCTGATGACGGCCTTCCGCGCCGATCCGCGCCACGACAAGTTCGATCTCGGCGTCGGTGTCTACAAGGATCTTGCCGGTGAGACGCCGATCCTTTCGGCGGTGAAAAAGGCCGAAGCCCGTCTCATCGGCGCGCAGGCCACGAAGGTGTATGAAGGCCCGCGCGGCAACACGGATTTCTGCGCCCATGTCGAGGATTTCGTCTTCGGCGCAGACCATCCGGCGCGCGCCGAAGGCCGCACGATTTCCTTCACCGCGCCCGGCGGCTGCGGCGCCCTCTTCCAGGGTATCAGCCTGATGAAGCGCACCGGCACGAAACGCGTCTGGGTGTCGAAGCCGACCTGGCCGAACCATCCGAACGTGGTCAAATCCCTCGGCCTTGAAGTGAAGGACTATGCCTATGCCCGCGACGGCGAATTCTACCGCCTCGGCATGATGGCAGACCTCTCCGAAGCCCAGCCCGGCGACGGCGTCATCATCCAGGGGCCGTGCCACAACCCGACCGGCATCGATCCCACGCTTGAAGACTGGAAGGAGCTCGGCAAGCTGGCGAAGGAGAAGGGGCTGCTGGTGCTGCTCGACGTCGCCTATCACGGCTTCGCCCAGAGCCTTGAGCGCGACATGGACGGCGTGCGCGCCTTCATGGACGAAGCGGGCGAGGCGCTGGTTGCCTATTCCTGCTCGAAAAATTTCGGCCTCTACCGCGAACGAACGGGCTGTTTCCTCGTGCTCGGCGAAACCAAAGACGGCATCGACGCGGTCACCACACACATCGCCGACAATGGCCGCGCCACCTGGTCGATGCCGCCGGCGCATGGCGCGGGCATCGTGGCGACCGTGCTCGGGGACGCAGAGCTGCGCGCCGAATGGGAGGCCGAACTCAATGCCATGCGTACACGGATGAAGGGGCTGCGCGAAGACCTCTCCGACGCCCTCGTCAAGGCCACCGGATCAAACGCCCTTGCGGCCCTCAAACACCAGAACGGCATGTTCTCGCAACTGCCCGTCACAGCGGCCCAGACGGTGGAGTTGCGCGAGAAGCACGGCGTCTACATGCCCGCCTCAGGCCGCATCAACATCGCCGGTCTGAACCCGAAGGATATTCCGGCCCTGTCGAAAATCCTGGCGGGGTATCTCTAGGCAAGGCGGCCCCACCCTAACCCTCCCCACTTTGTGGGGAGGGGACCTGTCAGTTTTTGGGGAGAGCAAGTCTGGCCCTGCAGCGCTACCTGTCCCCTCCCCGGAACGGGGAGGGTTAGGGTGGGGCCCGTTAGATCGAAAGCCCACGCGGCGCGATCTTCTCGAGTTCGGCGATCATCTCGGGCGGGGCTTCGACCGCCTTGCGGGCGTCGAGGTCCAGCGAGATGGCGATCACTTCGCAGGTCGCCCAGGGGCCGCCCGTCTGCGGGTCCATGACCCAGTGGATCAGGTTATGCGTCTTGCCGGCAACCTTGCCGAGCGAGGTGTGCACCACGAACCGGTCGCCTTCGCGGGGCATCCGGTGATAGCGCAGGCGGTATTCCAGCACGGCGGCGCCCATGCGCCGGCCACCAGCATTGGCGCCGACGCGGGTGCGCCAGTCGAAGAGGAGGTTCGGTACGGAATCCGAAACGCGCCCG
>JBGSKU010000421.1:0-1665 GCA_041741055.1 Hyphomonas sp. | reverse complement strand
CGCTGCTCGACGGCGATATCCGCGGCCTCGTGCGCGCCCACACCCTGGCCACGGCCGCCGTCGCCAACATCAAGACCAACCTGGCCCTCGCCTTCGGCTACAACGCGGTGCTGATCCCGGTCGCAGCCGGCGCGCTCTACCCGTTGCTGGGGCTCGTCATTTCACCGATGCTGGCGGCAGCCGCCATGAGCCTGTCGTCGCTGTCGATGATCGGCAATTCCCTATCACTGAGACGGCTAAAGCTGGAATGATCTGCGTTCAATCGTGCGAACCGTCGGATTTGAAACAAAAACTTCCTGTAATCCGGACAACCTGAGCCGAGTTTCGAGTGAATGATTTGAGGTGTGGCATCAGAGCCTCATTTTCTCCATTTCTGCAGAATCGCCTCCTGATCGTCGTTTTCCGGCCACGGTCCTCAACTTGATAGGGCGCCGGGGTCGTGACTGGAGGTCGTGATGAACATGAAAAGTATCCGCAGCGGCAACGTTTTCGAGGTCCTGACCATCGTCAGCGGCGAGGCCGACACGATCTTCGGCGCCTCGCGCTTCTGGACCAAGCGGCAGCGGCAACTGGCAACTGCGGCCTTCTCGATCATCTATCACGAGATGCTGGCGGACGTGATCGCCCTCGGCAGGACGCGGGGCACCTACACCGTGGTCCAAAAGGGCTGCTACGTGGAGGCCTATGGCTGGCGATGCCGCGACCACGTTGCCCTGTTCGTCACCGATCTGTCCTTTGACGGCGGTCCCGGACCGCACGGCTGCGGCCCCGGTCACGACCTGAAAGAGGGTGCGGTCACCATCGCCACACAAGCCCTGCTGATCCGCATGGGGCGCACCACCACCTACCACCAGACGCGCGGAAAGCCGATCAACCGCCCCCCGACACAGTGGCGGCGCAAGCACATCATCATTGACGAGCCCGCATCCAGAGCAATGCTGCTCGAAGCGCTTGCTCGTGCGCCAAAGCCAAAGCAGGAAAACCATCCGGTAAAGATTGATCCGGATATTGCCAGCAGCCCCGGCAAAACCAATATCGCGCACCTTCCGCCCTCGACAGGGGATATCGCCAAATCGACGGACACCCTGGCCTATTCCGCAGTTATGACCGAAATCATGCCGGCAATTCGAGTGGCACATCCGTTCGATCCGAAAACTCTGGCGTTCCATACCGGCGTGCAGCGCTTTCCTATGGAACTCCTTGCCTCTGAGACCTGCGAACCGGCGTCTTTCGGGCCTCCTTCACGCTTCAACAATACCGTACTGACCCCACTTTCGAGTTCGCCTTCCACATTCGGCGCACTGGAAATCGGAAAAGAAATATAAAAGAAAACAGAAGAGCATGAATGAAACTTTGCAGCCAGCTTTTTGGTTGCTCTGAAAGGTTTCTGGTTTTGCCTCTCCCGAGCATCATCGGGAGAGGGAGCCGGGAGCGCCCGCCCCGCTCCTCGTTTTGACTCCAAGTCGCAAAATACGGGGTTGCCAGGGGTGTCCCCTGGCCGGGGTGCAGGGCGAGCAGCCCTGCTTCGCGAAGCGAAATCTGTCCGCAGCGTCAAAAGTTAACGCGAATGGGGTCGTCGTCGCCCAACGACGTCCGCGTGCCTCACGACCGCCGCCTGCTGCCCAGTTCCGCACTCAACCGGGCGGGCGGCGGCAAGCCTGCGCG
>JBGSKU010000420.1:0-2290 GCA_041741055.1 Hyphomonas sp. | reverse complement strand
TCGAACGCCGCGGCCTGGTCGCCATCGTTCCGGACAAGGACGACCGCCGCTCCCGCCGCCTCCACCTCACCGATGCCGGCCGCGATCTCCTGAAAGCCGCCGTCCCGGTCTGGCGCCGCACCCATGACGAAGTCGACACCCATCTCACCACCAACGGCAAATCCCTCCGCAGGGAGCTCGCCCAGATCGCAGCCGCCTTCTGACCCGCACTGCGCCCACCTCGTCCACGAACACGGCGCAGAGGGGGTCAATCTTTTAAGCCCATTGGCTTAAGGTACCTTCTTCACGAAGATCGAGCCCCACGTGGCGGGCGCGCACGCTCCGAAAGTGGCAACGAGATCGACACCGGCATCGCGCCAACCCAATCGATCCACCCAGAATCAATGGCAAAGGAGACCGCAATTCAGCTGGCCTTTTCAAGCCGCCCGACGAAACGTGCATTGAGATAGACGTTCAGCCGCGGCGTCCGGCGCTGGCGCGCCTTCAGAAAAGATCTCCAAAGTTCGCCTTGCCGCCGCGCTTGGCGGAGACAAGTTCGAGGCCGAGCGCCGTCAACGCGTCAAAGAACACTTCCATACGTGTCGCCGGCGCTCCGGCTTCCAGTTTCGACACTGTCGCCTGACGTACCCGCATGCGAGCCGCCAGCTCGGCCTGTGTCCAACCAGCGGCGAGGCGCGCTTTGCGCACCAGATCGCCCGCCATCCGCGGGCTTCGAACCAGATCAGCCATAACCATTTCTCCTTATACGCGTTTGCGCATAGGGATTATTAATACGCAAATGCGTATAAAATCGGCTCGCAATGCTTTCATTTGAAAGCTACCCCACCCCTTCCGAAGCGCATCAAGAGGGCCAAGCTTGGAGTCGTTGAGTGCAGACCTGGCGGTCAGGCAAGCTGAGTCCGGGCGCACGTGCTGGCTTCAGCCCTTCCGGCCGCCGGCCTTGAAATAATCGAGCGTGCCGTGGGTGATCACGCGGTCGTCCGGGGCGATCTCGTGGGCTTCAAGATCGGGCGCGCCCTTCACTTCGGCATACACATCCCCGAAATCGCGGTAGCAGGCCTCCAGAAGCGCATCGAAACTGTCGATCACGAAATAGGTCTGTTGAAAGTCGTCGATGATGTATTTCGTCCGCATCAGGCGCTTCACATCAAACCCGATCCGGTTGGGGCTCGCATCTTCCAGCGCAAACACGGTTTCCTGCGGGCTCGACAGGATGCCCGCGCCATAGATACGCAGACCGCCTGCCTCCTGAATAAGTCCAAACTCGACCGTGTACCAGTAGAGCCGCGCCAGGTTGTGCAACTGGCCGAGACGCATCGCCCGCTGCCCGCCCTTGCCATAGGCCTCCATGAAATCCGCAAAGACCGGGTTCGCCAGCATCGGCACATGGCCGAAGATGTCATGGAAGATGTCCGGCTCCTGCAGGTAATCGAACTCCGCTTCCGGGCGGATGAAGGCGCCGGCCGGGAACCGGCGGTTGGCAAGGTGGTCGAAGAATATGTCGTCCGGCACGAGTTCCGCCACCGGCACGATCCGCCAACCGGTCATCGTTTCCAGCCGGTCGGACAATCGGCCCATGTGCGGAATGCCAGAGGGTGACAGTTCCAGCGCGTTCATCGCATCGAGCGCCGCCTGGCAGGCCCGGCCCCGTGTCACCTCGCGCTGGCGCCGGAACAGCCGGTCCCACCGGTCATGCTCGGCCGCGCTGTAGGTCTCCCATGCCTGGTCGATCGTGAAATCGGCGGCGCGGAGCGCATCATGATAGCGATTCTTTGCAAAGCCGGTGTCCATGCGGCCAGTATAGGCCGGATGGGAAATTAGTTCCAGATGTAACTAATTGTTTGACGCTTCAATTGACCGTGCGCGCGTCCACGATCTCGGTCAGCGTCACGCCCAGTTCGCCATCGGCGACCACCAGCTTGCCGCGCGCGATCAGGCGGCCGGACACGTAGATGTCGACAGGTTCGCCGGTCTGCTTCTCCAGGGTCAGCACTTCGCCGGGCGTCAGCGCCGACAGTTCTTCCATCGTCAGGCGCACTTCGCCGAGGACGACTTCAACGCGCACCGGAACATCCATCAACATGCGGTGGAGCGCGGGATTGCCTGGTTCGGTCATGTCCGGTCTTCCTTCGGCTTGGGCGACAGCCCGGTCGCCGCAAACAGGTCGCCCTGCCCGTGCACGATCCGCGCGGCCGCGCCATCGATGAGGCTGCGCAGGCGCGCCTCGGTTGTTGCATGATACTCGGAAGACGCAATGAGGCGCATCACCTCAGTGATCTCGTCGAGCGCC
>JBGSKU010000419.1:0-4162 GCA_041741055.1 Hyphomonas sp. | reverse complement strand
GGCTGGCGCCCGCCGAGCCGCCGCTCTAGGTGCGCAACTTGGCTGGACGGCGGCCCGCACGCCGCTAGTCTGGCGCGCGAGACCTGAAAGGAATTCGACATGTTGCGATGGATGGCAGCGGCCCTGCTGGTGGCGGTGACTTCGCCCGCAGCGCAGGCGGACACGAAACCGCTTCAGACCGCGCTTGAATCGGCGATGAGCGGGTTGTTCGTGGTCGTGCCGACCAATCCGGAGACTGGCGCTGCGATGATGGCGAGACTGCCTGCCGGCGATGGCAAGCCGGAGCGTGAAGTGGTGGTCGCATTCCTCGACGCCGCCGATGCCGCCCGCGAAGTGACGAAGGCCGGGATGGCGGACAAGGTGGAAGGCCGGCTGTTCAACGCGGCCGAGTTGATGGCGATTGCGAAGGGCGACATTCTCTGGCGCACGAGCACGGAGAACGCGGTGCTGGTAAACGGTTCCGAGACTCGCCCGCCCGCCTTCTACATCACCGGACCGGATGATGATCCGATGACGCAGCCGGTGGATGGCAAGGCGCGGGTAGTGTTCTACGTCGATGCGGTAGCGGCGGACTCTGCGCGTGTGGCGGCGCAGAACAAGCTGTCTGCCGCCGGAACGCCGACCGACCTGTCGGTGGTCGCGGCAGACCTTGCCAGCCTGATCGACGGGGTGAAGAAGGGCGAGGCGAAAGACGTCTACATCGCCTCCTCGCCCTCCGTGATCATCTGGGCAGCGCAGTGGGAACAGGGCAAGCGGCTGATCCGGGATTACAGTCCGAACTAGCACGAACCTGCCGGCGTGAGGGGGGCATGACGCTGAAGATTTCGAACCGGGATGCGCGCCGGCTGTGGCTGGACGCGCAGGGCCTGTCGGTGGCGCCCACCGGACCGGTCGATCTGCCCGGAACGATCCGCAAGCTCGGCTTCGTCCAACTCGACACGATCCGCGTCGTGGCGCGCGCGCACGACCATATCCTGTGGAGCCGCAACCAGAACTACCGCGAACCGATGCTGGAAAAATGCCTCGGGCAGGACCGGCACGTGTTCGAGCATTTCACGCATGATGCCTCGGTGATCCCGATGGAGTTCTATCCGATGTGGCGGCGCCAGTTCCGCCGCCTGGAGGAGAAGGTGCGCGGATGGGAATGGCACCGCGGCATGCTGGACGAAGAGGGCCGCGCAGACATCCGCAGGCGGATCGAAGCAGAAGGACCGCTCAGCACCAAGGCGTTCGACACGAAAATCGTCGGCAAGCGTGAGATGTGGCGGCGCCCGCCGCACAAGCTGGCGCTGGATTACATGTGGTACGCCGGTGAGTTGTCCACCTCGCACCGCGAGGGCTTCACCAAGTTCTATGACCTGACCACCCGTGTGATCCCGGACCACCACCGGGAGACCGAACATGACGACGAGGTC
The DNA here is from genome assembly GCA_041741055.1 of Hyphomonas sp. GTDB lineage: Bacteria > Pseudomonadota > Alphaproteobacteria > Caulobacterales > Hyphomonadaceae > Hyphomonas. The sequence goes on along the minus strand of JBGSKU010000419.1, from coordinate 2,747 downwards.
CAGGTGGACTGGCTCTGCCGCGAGGCGCTGGACCGGCTCGCGTTCGGCACGCCGGGCGACATCCAGCGCTTCTGGGCGGCGGCCGACCTCGGCGAGGTGAAGGACTGGACCGAGGCGAACGCCGGCGAACTGGTGCCGGTGGAAATCGAGTCCGTGAGCGGACAATGGACAGCGGCGCTGGCGCCGGCCGATATCGAGGCGCGGCTTGAGGCAGCGCCCGCGCCGGTTTCGCGCCTTCGTATCCTCAACCCGTTCGACCCCGTGATCCGCGACCGCAACCGCCTGACACGCCTGTTCGGTTTCGATTACCGGATCGAGATCTTCGTGCCCGCCGCCAAGCGCCAATGGGGCTATTACGTCTATCCGCTGCTGGAAGGCGACCGGTTCGTGGGCCGGATCGAAGTCAAGGCCGACCGCGAGAAGGGCGAGCTCAGCGTGCACAATCTCTGGCATGAGCCCGGCGTGAAATGGACCGATGCGCGCGCCGCGCGGCTCGACGCAGAACTGGCGCGGATGGCACGTTTCGTCGGCGCCGATGAGGTCGTCTGGCAGACGGATTGAACCAGTCAGGCCTCGAGCGCGGCCGCCATGCTGGCCAGCTTGGCGACCGTGTTCATGTTGCGCGCGGTCCCGGCTTTGGCCGCAGGAATGACGAGCCGGGAGTCGGCCATGCCGTCGCCATAGCAGACATAGATCTCCCGCGTGCCGAGTGCGAGGATTTCCGATTTCCGGTGCTTCACATCGTCCAGCGCGCCGGCCGGCGGGGCGGCATCAAGGAAGATGGCGACCGTGCGATTGCCCGGCGCATCCGGGAAGGGATTGGCGGCCAGCACAGCAGCCATTTCAGTCGGTGTACGGATGATGACGCCCACCGGCTTTCCGGCATAGTCCGTCAGGCGTGCCTCGAGGGCCGCCTTGGCCTTGCCGGCATCGACGGCGGCCCGGAACACGACATTGCCGCTGGCAATATAGGTTTTCACATCCGTGAAGCCGGACGCTTCGCACATGGCCTTGAGTTCGGTCATCGGCAGCTTGCCAGTGCCGCCCACATTCACGGCGCGGAGCAGGGCGATAAAGACACTCATCCGTGAACGCGCACTCTGCCGCGAGGCGCTTACTTGCACCGGAACGTCAGCGTGGACTTGATCGATGCTGTGCTGTTGTCGCCGGAGCGGACCTTGAAACTGTCCTGTTCCAGGTATTGCTGGGTGACCTGCTTGCGCTGGCTGGCGCAAAAGTCCGCCGCATCGCGGCGCGCCTCGTCTTCAGCCCGGTCCGCATCGGCGTCCGTCGCTTCGGACGCCATCTGGATCCGGTATTTGTTGGGGCCGATTTCCTCGATCCCACCGGCACATCCCGTCAGAACGAGGGCAAGGGCGAGGCGGGCAAAAGCGTGGCGGTATGTCATTTCGGGTCCCCTCAATCAATACTGTCCAAACGCTAGGCCAATCAGCCGGGCGCGACAAGATGGGCGTCGGTTTTGTTACGGCGGGCTCCCCCGAACCTCATCCGTCTACTGATGAACCCAACACCCGCCGCGCGGCGTCGATGCGGATCTCGGTGCCCGGCCGTCTGCTGCCTGCGATCATCCGGCGCGTGAGGCGTTCGTAATGCTCGATGAAGCCGGCCACCCAGGCGCGCCGCTCCGGCGGCAGGGCTTCACCCCGCGCCGCCCACAGGGCTGCCTCCTGCTGCAGACGCCAGTCCAGCACGCAGTCAAAGCCGGGCGGAACGATGTGGAGGAAGCCGTCCGCCGCGTCCCAGAGGGGCGCGTAGTCCCGCGCGAGGACAAGTTCCTGATGGCGCCGCCAGGCCTTGCCGGAGTCAGCGGCTTCGACGCTGTTGATGGGCGGCGAGTCCGGCGCATTGGGATCGGCGCAAACGCCCATCAGCCAGCCCTCCACCACGATGGCCACCGGGCGGCCGGAAAAGGTGCGCCAGGTTTCGCACGGTGCGCGGTCGTCGGCGAGCTTGTCGAAGACGGGCAAGGTGGTCGCGCTTGACGCGCTGGCTTGGCGCAGCGCTTCGATGAGGGCGTCCAGCAAGCCGAGATCATGCGTACCCGGAGGGCCTCGCACGCGGAACAACGGACTGACCTCGAGGGCGAGGCGTTCGCGCTCGGTCTGCGTGAGGTAGACGTCGTCCAGACCGAGCCCGGCAACCGGCACCGGCAAAGCCGCGACGGCTTCGGACAGGGCCGTCGACTTGCCGCAGCCTTGCGGTCCGGAGAGGAAAAGCAGCGGGATATGTCCCGGCACCGCAGCCTCGACGGCGCGCATGATCCAGCGCACCACTTGCGGCGTGATCTGGTTTTCGGGCATGCCGGATCAGTCCGTAGCCGGAACGTTCAGCAGGAGCGCGGGGTCGAGATAGGTGTCCCCGTCGCGGTCGGTGCTCCCAGGGTTGCGCCATTTGACGCCCCAGTGCAGGTGCGGCCCCGACGAGCGCCCGGTATCCCCGGAATGCGCGATGATCTGGCCGGCCGCCACCGTGTCGCCCGCCGACACATCGATGTCCGACAAGTGCATGAACACCGAGAGCAGCCCCTGGCCGTGATCGATGAACACAGCGCCGCCTTCATAATAGAGATCCGGATCGGCCAGTGTCACGCGGCCGGCCGCCGGGGCGGTGACCGGCGAGCCAAGGGGGGCGGCAAAATCCAGCCCCAGATGCACCGAGGTGGAATCGCAGGGCTTGCCGCTGGTCTTCGAGACACCGGTATAGCGCCGCTCCGGGCCGAACGGCGA
>JBGSKU010000418.1:0-2772 GCA_041741055.1 Hyphomonas sp. | reverse complement strand
AGCAGCGCCAGCTGCGCCTTCACGGCTTCCTGCACCGTCTCTGCCGGCAGCGATGACAGCGGCGGCGCCGCACGGCCATTCCACGCCATCATCTGCAACTGGGGCTCCAGCGTCCGGCCTTCGATGGTGACCGGCTCACCGCCCGACAGCTTGACGATCAGGTTTCCGGGCAGGCTGGCAAATGTCTTCGCAAGGAGGCGTTGCAGGCTCATATCAGCAGAATCCTTTGGGGTTTGATTACAATGATGAGGCGCTTCGACCGCGCCGCCAAGAGGTGCCGCGAGGGGCACATGGCACGGCAGGCGCCCGCTAGCGGTTCACCATGGCCCGCGATCCTGCCAGCACGAGGCTGGAGGCAAACCGCGTTGCCCCTTCCACATCGACCGGCCGGCGCTGCAACATGTAATCGCCCATCTCGCGGGCGATGCCGATGGCTGCCGCGGTCAGGTACTCAAGGTCCAGCCCTGCCGCTGCGCCGCCAGAAAGGGCAACTTCGAGGTCCGCCCGGATCTCTTCGGCCACGGCCAGCATTTCCGGCGTGTCGACCCGAACGCCCATCAGCGCCAGGTGCGGCGCACCCGCCTTGATGGCCTCTTCGTTCTCTTCCGCGATGAAGCTGAAATAGGCTCGGAACGCATTCTCGATATAGTCTTCCAGCGAGGAGGTGCGGGCCCGCACTTCGGACAGGTGCGTCCGGAAGCGCTGGGTTGAGTCCTCCGCGATCGCCTGAAAGACTTCCTCCTTCGACTTGAAGTAATTGTAGAAGGTGCCCGAGGCGAGATCGGTTTCGCGGATGATGTCCCGCACCGTCGTTGCCTCATAGCCGATCAGCGCGAACACCCGCCGCGCCGCCGTCAGGATCGCGCGCCGGTTGGCGGCTTTGGTATTGGCCCGTTTGCCGCCGGCACGCGTGTCCGTCCCGATATCTGCCATGCTTTGTGCCCTGAACTCACTCGGGAATCACCTTGCACCCGGCGTCATGAGGCGTCAACTTTGTTCCCTTCACGGGATATCTTCAGGATTCCGGCCGGGCCGGGCCTTGTAGGGCGGGAACGACCAGCCGAACTTCAACGCCCCGCCCCGGATGGCGAAGGCCACAATCGCGGCGGGCACTGCCGCCCACATCATCGGCAAGCCTGCGAGGTCAAGCCCGACATAGGCGCCGGCCCCGACGAGGGCGCAGGTGATATAGATCTCCTGGCGCAGCAGCACCGACGGCTCGCCTGCCAGCTGGTCGCGCAACACGCCGCCGAAGGTGGCTGTCAAGACGCCCATCACGATGGCCACCACCGGCGCGCCGGTCACATCCAGCGCCTTCCAGGCCCCGAACACGCAATAGGCCGCCAACCCCACGGCATCGAGCCAGAGCAACAGCTTATAGCGCGACTCGAACAGGTGGGCCGTCAGGAACACGACCACCGCCGTGACGGCGCAGACGACCAGGTAGGCAGGGTTCGCCACCCAGAAGACCGGGACGCCGAGGATCAGGTCGCGCACAGTGCCCCCGCCCACGGCGGTCATGCCGGCGAAGAACAAGAAGCCGATGATGTCGAGCTGCTTGCGCGACGCCGCCAGCGCCCCGGTCGCGGCAAACAGCGCAATGCCGGCATAGTCGAGGATCAGGATGGGGGTCATGTCGGGGTACTTACGGTTGAGAGCCCCGCGTCCCGTTTGCGGCGGCGGCGAACGGTCATGAGGATGCCGAAGATCACGCGGATCAGGATCAGCAGCAGCACGCCGAGCAACGGCTGGCCGAGGCCGAAGGCGATCCCTGCCCCGAGGATGATGGCGATGTGTAGCGTGACGATGCGGCCATAGGGCGAGGCCATCTCCTGGTCGAGGCTGGTGGTCTGGTATTCGCCGCGCCCGATGAACTCGGCCACATAGTAGAGAAGGCTGACGGCGATGATCGCGCTGACGAACCAGATCATCTGCGGCGCGGTGCCGAGGGCCCAGCGCAGCAGACCGTCCGGAGACGGAAAATCATCCTGACCCGCAAAGACCGACAGAAAGACGCCGTGGCCATAGCAGAAGCCGCCGTAGTGGACCGTGAAAAATGGCGCCATGAACAGCGCGCCTAGCAGGTTGCCGATATTGGCGAAGACCGTTCCGATCATCCGCGCCACGGTGAACACGCCGATCACGAGGTTTTCAAGCCAGTAGAGGGCCACCAGCGGTGTCGCGCTCCAGCCGAAGGCGATCACCGCGATGATCGGCAGCAGATCGACACCGAGGCTGACCCAGGACAAGGGATCGCGATAGGCCCGAACGATCTCGGCCGGATCGATGAGCCGCCCTTTCATTCGGTGAGCTGGCCGGTGATCCTCGGAACCCTTGCCCGGACCTCGGAATAGACAACATTGCGGCCCGGCGACCAGACATCCTTGGCCAGGTATTCCGACACCATCGCTATACGGCCGTCCGGCATGATGCGGCCGGTGGAGCGTACACGGGTAATCGTCTCGTGCCCGGTCACCGCCTCTTCGGCGGTCCAGCTGCCATCCTCGCCGAGCACGAAGGTGCCGGTCGTGTGGAAGCCGGCGCTGGTGACATAGACATAGTCGAGGCTGCCAGTCTGGGCGTTCTCGTAAACATAGGTGACGCCGCCATAGGAGCCGTCTTCCAGCGCATGCCGGTTGACCAGCACACGCCCGCCGAGGTCTCAGCTCCAAGCGGAGATGTCGGCCGGGCCGGCCTTACCCTCACCGGCCGCTTCGCTGCGCCAGGACCTGCCGGCGAGGGTCGCCAGCGCGCCGAACGTGCCGGTCTGCG
>JBGSKU010000417.1:0-2016 GCA_041741055.1 Hyphomonas sp. | reverse complement strand
CCGCCTTCTGGATCGCCGCGCCATCGGCCATCGGGTCGGTGAAGGGCGCGCCCAGCTCGATCAGGTCCGCGCCGTTGTCGCGCAGCGCGCATAGCGCCTGGTAGCTCGTCTCAAGGTCGGGGTCGCCCGCCATCAGGTAGGTGACCAGCACAGCGCGTTGTTCGCCGCGCGCCTTCGCAAAGGCGTCTTCAATCCGTGTACGGCCCATCTAGCTTTCCGTGTTCTGAGCGGCCCAGGCGGCGTAATCATCGGTGACATGCGTCAGCGGCATGGCGACAATCGCGGGCACGTCATAGGGATGATGCTTGCGCACCAGCGTTTCGAGTTTGCTCCAGTTCACTTCCGGCGCCTTGAGCCAGAGGATGAACTCGAACGATTGTTCGATCACGCCCTTCCAGCGATAAGACGAGGTGACCGGGCCTTCGATATTGGCGCAGGCCGCCAAGCGCATCTCGATGGATGTGTCGGCGATTTCCTCCGCTACGCGGCGGGACGGACAGGTTATGCGAAGCAATAGAAGCTTGGTCACATCTCTACTCCCAGCGCCTTGGCCACGGAGAAGACGTCCTTGTCGCCCCGGCCGCACATGTTGAGGATCATCAACCCCTTGGGCCCGAGCTCCTTCGCCACTTCGCCGACGCGCGCCAGCGCATGCGCAGGCTCCAGTGCCGGGATGATGCCTTCGAGGCGCGTGCACAGCTGGAAGGCGGCAAGCGCCTCATCGTCCGTGCACGAAAGGTATTCCGCCCGGCCCATGTCGCGCAGGAAGGCATGTTCCGGCCCGATGCCCGGATAGTCGAGCCCCGCCGAAATCGAATGCGCGTCGATGATCTGGCCGTCATCGGTCTGCAGGAGATAGGTCCGGTTGCCGTGCAGGATGCCCGGCCGGCCGCCGTTCAGCGCCGCCGCATGCAGGCCCGTCTCGATGCCGTGACCTGCCGCCTCGACGCCGATCAGGCGCACGGTTTCGTCGTCAATGAAAGGATGGAACAGGCCGATGGCGTTGGACCCGCCGCCGATACAGGCCATCACGGCATCCGGCAGGCGCCCTTCCCGCTCCAGGATCTGCGCGCGCGCCTCGACGCCGATCACCGACTGGAAGTCGCGCACGATTTCCGGGTACGGATGAGGGCCCGCCGCCGTGCCGATGCAGTAGAACGTTGTCTCGACATTGGTCACCCAATCCCGCAGCGCTTCGTTCATCGCATCCTTCAGCGTGCCCGTGCCGGAAGAAACAGGAATGATCTTCGCGCCGAGCAGGCGCATCCGGAACACGTTCGGCTTCTGCCGCTCGACATCCGTCTCGCCCATGAACACGACGCATTCGAGGCCGAAGCGCGCACAGATCGTCGCCGTCGCCACGCCGTGCTGGCCCGCGCCCGTCTCTGCAATGATCCGCTTCTTGCCCATCCGCCGGGCGAGCAACACCTGCCCGAGGCAGTTGTTGATCTTGTGTGCGCCGGTATGGTTCAGCTCGTCGCGTTTGAAATAGATCTTCGCCCCGCCGAAATGTTCGGTCAGGCGCTCGGCAAAATAGAGCGGCGAGGGCCGGCCGACATAATGCGTCCACAGGTCCTGCATCTCGGCTGCAAAGGCCGGGTCCTGCTTGGCCTTGCGGTATTCCGCTTCCAACTCCAGCACGAGGGGCATCAGCGTTTCGGCGACATAGCGTCCGCCAAACTCGCCGAACCGGCCGTTTGCGTCCGGCCATTTGTCCCAGGTATTGCGTAGATCCATTGGAATTACTGTCCTTTCGCCGCGTGCAGGAAGGCCCGGACGAGGTCCTTGTCCTTTAGCCCCCGGCTTCGCTCAACACCAGAGGACACATCTACGGCGCCGGCGCCGGTTTCAAGGACGGCCGCTGCGACATTTTCAGGGGTGAGGCCGCCGGCCAGCAACCAGGGGCGGGGCGGGGTCCAGCCCTTCAGGAGCGTCCAGTCGAAAGCCGCGCCATGCCCACCGGCAATCGCGGTGCCTTCGGGCGGTTTGGCGTCGATGAGCAAGCGGTCGGCCGCC
>JBGSKU010000416.1:0-2740 GCA_041741055.1 Hyphomonas sp. | reverse complement strand
ATCCGGACCTGACGATCCGCAGTGTCGCGCGGCGCTTCGCGCCCGGCGAGACGCCCGGCGGCGAGATCCTGATCGATGCGAGCGATAATTTCGAAACCCGCTTTGCGCTGAACAGGTTCGCGCATGTGCACCGCCGGCTGCTTGTCTCCGGCGCCGCCAGCGGATGGACCGGACAAGTCAGCGTCTTCGCCTCTGGCGTGCAGGACGAGGCGCCCTGCTACCAATGCTGGGTGCCCGAATTGCCGCCAGCGGCAGAAGCGTGTGACGAGGTGGGCGTGGCCGGACCTGTTACAGGACTTACAGGTTCCGCGATGGCGCTTGAAACGCTGAAACTGATCACAGGCGCCGGCACGCCCCTGATCGGCCGGATCCAGCTGATGGACGGGCTGAGTGGTACGTCCCGCATGGTTCGCCTTACACGCGATGCTTCATGTCCAGTGTGTCACGTCTGATCTCAGGGTTTGACACCGCGCCACAGGAGGGGGTTATCTCGCGCACGCCCGATTTGAAAAGTTGCGAATTGCCATGTTCAGACGCCTCCTCGCCGTTGTCGTTACCTTGGGTGTAATCCTGTTCGCCGGGTGGATGACGCTACGGCGCGATGACATCCCCTACGAACAACTCGAAGCGATCTACGCGAACGCCGACAGCCGCTACATTGCATTCGGCGATGACATGCGCGTGCATTTCCGCGATGTCGGGCCGCGCGATGGCAAGGTGGTCATTCTCGTGCACGGCTTTTCTGCGTCACTGCACACCTGGGAGCCCTGGGTGAACAACCTGAAGCGCGATTACCGCGTCGTCAGCCTCGATCTTCCCGGCCACGGCCTGTCACGCTGCCTCGACAATGGAACCATCGGCCCGCAGCAATTCGTCGATACGATCAACCGCGTGGCCAACACGCTGGAGATCGACCGGTTCACCCTCGCCGGAAATTCGATGGGCGGCAGCGCGGCGTGGAACTATGCGCTGGCGCATCCGGACAGGCTCGACGGCCTCGTGCTGGTCGATTCCGCCGGATGGCCCTATCCAGAAACGGAGGAAGACAGCCGGCCGTTGGTTTTCCGGCTGCTCGACATCGGTCTGGCGCGCCGCGTGATGAAGGATCTCGATCTCTCGACGCTGATCCGGGGCGGACTGGAAAACAGTTTCGGTGATCCGTCTTTCGTCACCGATGAAATGGTGGAACGTTATGCCACGCTGTCGCGTGCGCCCTGCCACCGCGCAGCGCTGCTGGAACTGGTGTCCGGCCAGGGTGAACGCCGCGAGGCGACGCCCGAGCTGCTCGCGACGATCACCACGCCGACGCTGGTGATGCACGGCGAGAAAGACAACCTGATCCCGGTCGATAACGGCGAGCGGTTCGCCGAAGCGATCCCCGGTGCGAAGCTGATTATTTATCCAGGCGTGGGCCACCTGCCCCAGGAAGAAGTCGCCGAGCTTTCCGAAAGCGACCTGCGCGCCTTCCTTGCAAACGACGTCTACGGCGTTTCGGAAGTGGCCCTTGAAGGACTCACCGGCCCGGGCAACTGAGGTCAGAGAATGGCGGGGATCACGCGGTCCGGCGGGCGGTGGCCGTCGGCGAAGGTCTTGATGTTGATGATGACCTTCTCGCCCATCTCGGTGCGCCCCTCGATGGTGGCTGAACCCATGTGCGGCAGGAGCAGCACGTTCGGCAGGCCGATCAGGTCCGGGTTCACGGACGGCTCGCGCTCGAACACGTCGAGACCGGCCCCGGCCAGCTGGCCGGCCCGGATCGCCCGGGCGAGCGCGGCTTCATCGATGACCTCGCCGCGCGCCGTGTTGATGATGTAGGCCTCGGGCTTCATCAGCGCGAGACGGCGCGTGTTGATGAGGTGGAAGGTGGCGGGCGTGTGCGGGCAGTTCACGGACACGATGTCCATGCGGGCCAGCATCTGGTCAAGCGAATCCCAATAGGTCGCCTCAAGCGCCTCTTCGATGCGCGGACCGACCGGCTTTCGGTTGTGATAGTGGATCTGCATGCCGAAGGCCTTGGCGCGGCGCGCGACGGCCTGGCCGATGCGGCCCATGCCGATAATGCCCAGCTTCTTGCCCCAGATGCGCTGACCCAGCATCCATGTCGGCGACCAGCCCTTGAAGTCGCCATTCATCAGCACAGACGCGCCCTCCACGATGCGGCGCGGCACCGCCAGCAGCAGGGCCATGGTCATGTCGGCGGTGTCTTCGGTCAGCACGCCCGGCGTGTTGGTCACCGCGATGCCGCGCTGGATGGCGGTGGCCACGTCGATGTTGTCCACGCCGGCGCCGAACTGCGCGATGAGGCGCAGCTGCTCTCCCGATCGGGAAAGCAACCGTCCGTCAATCCGATCCGTCACCGTCGGCACGAGGACATCAGCACGCCCGACCGCCGCCACAAGCGCCTCGGTCGTCATCGGCGTATCGTCGAGGTTCAGCTCGGTGTCGAACAGCTCTCGCATCCGGGTTTCCACCGGATCGGGCAGTTTGCGGGTGACGATGACCTTGAGCTTCTTTTGCGGCATGGCCCTTACATAACAGGCGTCGGGGCCGAACAAAGGCCAGCCTCCCCAAAAAGAGGAAATCACAGCCCGTTAAGCCCGTTTTCACGGCGCCTGGCGTCTTGTCTCCCGCTCCTGCCCGAAGCGGGCATTCCCGAAGGCTCTCAGAAGAGACCCGCCAATGCTGCGCGCTGCCGCCCTCTGCCTCGCCTTCGTCGCGACCGCCGCCGCAGCCGATACGC
>JBGSKU010000415.1:0-5387 GCA_041741055.1 Hyphomonas sp. | reverse complement strand
GCCGCCGGTCGAGCCGGTGCCGAGCAATGTGAGGCGCACACGCGGCATCAGGCAGCCACCTTGGCGAACAGGCGCACGGCGTTGTCCGACGTGACGCGCTTGATCGTCTCCACGTCCGTTTCTTTCAGCGCGGCCAGCGCCTCAGCAACGTGCACCAGATAGGCGGGCTCGTTGCGCCGGCCGCGCATCGGCACCGGCGCAAGATACGGACAATCGGTTTCAAGGATCAGCCGGTCGAGTGGCACATCGGCGATGACGGCGCGCACGTCCTTGGCGCTCTTGAAAGAGAGGATTCCGGATACGGAAACATACGACCCCAGCGCCAGCGCACGCTGGCACAGGTCGGCGCCGCCTGTGTAGCAGTGCAGCAGCGGCTGGAATGCACCCCTGGCGTATTCCTCTTCGAGGATGGCTGCGACGGCCGGGTCTGCATCCCGGGTGTGCAGGATGATCGGCAGGCCGGTCTCGCGTGCGGCGGTGATGTGCTCACGCAGGCTGCGCACCTGGTCGGCTTCCGGGCTGTAGCCGTAGTGATAGTCGAGGCCCGTTTCACCAATCGCGACGACTTTCGGAAGCGCCGCTTCCGCGATCAGCGTTTCGGCCGTCAGGTCGGTGAAGTCTTTCGCGTGGTGCGGGTGAACGCCGACGGAGCACCAGATGTCGGCATGCGCCTCGGCGATGGCGCGAACGGCCGGAAAGTTATCGTAGCGATCGCAGATCGCAATGAATCGGTCGACGCCGCCGCTGCGGGCGCGCGCGAGCACATCCGCGAGGTCTTCCGCAAAAGACTCGCCGTGCAGGTTGACGTGCGTATCAAACATCCGGGCCGCGTTTAGACGGGCTGAGCCAATTCATAAAGGCCCGCGACCAGTTTTGCCGCAACTTGTGCAGCATCCATGTTGAGGCGCTCCGCATCGCCGGTCAGCCGGGCTTGCTTGAGCCAAAGCCGGGCGGCGGCTGGCTGTGTTTCGGCGCGGTCGGCCAGCCAGTCCATCAATTCGGTCCGGAAAGCTTCCATGGTGGCCGGATCGGCCGCAGCCGCAGACAGGGCGGGCGTTACGAGCTTGTCGGACAGATTGGGCGCCGAACGGAGCAGGGCGCGGGCTGCATCCGCGGCAGCGAGGGCGAATGGAGAAGAAAGGCGGATGCCCCTCCCCGGCCTGCCCCTCGCCACGCGCGCAGCGTCTTTTGGCGCTCCGGCGGCTTCGAGTGCTTTGGCGCAATCCGCATCGGACAAGGCGGTCAGTTTGAGGACCCGGCACCGGGACCGGATGGTGGGCAGGATCGGCTGACTGCAGTGATTGATCAGGAACAGCACGCAGCGCGGCGGCGGCTCTTCAAGTGTTTTCAGGAGTGCGTTGGCTCCGCTCTTGTTGGTCTCGTCAATCGCATCGACGATACCGATCCGCCAGCCGCCAAGCGCCGGCTTCATCGTGAAGAACTCGGTCAGGGCACGGATCTGGTCGACCGAGATATCCTGCGTCAGCTTGCCTTTGTCGTTCAGTTCCCGGTGCACGAGCCGGAGATCGGGATGGCTGCCCGAGGCGAAAGCGCGCCAGATGGGGTCATTTTCGTCTGCATCGAGCGGGCGATCTGCGGGTCCACGTGCGCCGAACAGGTAGGCGGCCAGTCTGGACGCCAGACGGGCTTTACCGATGCCTTCCGGGCCTTCGATAAGCCAGGCATGGTGGAGCCGGGTCTGCGCGTGCGCGTCCAGGAAGAGGCGCTCTGCCGCTTCGTGTCCGAACAGGGGCCAGCCGGTGCTCATGACTTGACTGCGGCGAGGGCAAGGCGGCTGGTCAAGGCTTTCCAGGCGGCCTCCGCAACGTCCATGGCCGAGCGGCTGGCGTCGATCAACTGGCAGCGTTCCGGCTCGTTCCGGGCGATCTCGGAGAAGGCAAGCCGGACGGCCTGATGGAAATCCATGTCGCGCTTTTCAAACACATCCATGGCACCGGCGCGGGCGGCGCGCCGCTCATGGGCCACGCCGACCGGTGCGTCGAGGATCAAAGTGAGGTCAGGGCGGGTCGATCCGACAACATGGGCTTCCAGATCGAGAAGGACGTTTGGCGCAACGTCGCCGGAAACGCCCTGATAGACGCGCGTTGAATCGCTGAAACGGTCGCAGATGACCCACTTGCCCGTAGCGAGGGCGGGACGGATCAGGCCGTCGAGATGTTCGCTTCGGGCGGCGTTCATCAGAAGGGCTTCGGCAAGTGGCGAGAACGGTTTGCCGCCGGGCGGGTTCAGCACAAGCGCACGAATGGCTTCGGCGCGGGGCGTGCCGCCTGGCTGGCGGGTCAGCACGACATCGACGCCCTGCTCTTCCAGCCGGCTTTTCAGCGCGGCCTGCAATGTGGACTTTCCGGTGCCCTCACCGCCTTCAAGCGTGATGAAGCGGCCGCGGGCCGGACTATTCATCACCGCCCTTCAGTTCTTCTTCCGGGGCATCCTCGCTGCGCATCATTGTGCTGATGCCTTCGATGGCCATGCCGACAAAGCCGAGCTTCTTGACGTCCGCCTCGGCAATCACCGGAGCGCTCACCGGATCCTGACCGGTCAGCGTCACGACGAACATGCCAACTTGGTCGCCTTTCTTGACCGGCGCCTTGACGGTCTTGTCGAGCACGAGTTCGGCCGTTGCCTTCGTAAAGGCCGCTTTATGACCCACAACCTTGATCGGCTCGGCCAGCGAAACCGGCACGGTGCGCTGCTCTCCAAGCCAGACCGGGACATCGGGCAGCGTGACGGTTTCAGGTCCGATGGACTTGAGTTCGAAGCTCTGCATTGCGATCCGCATCAGGCGTTCCGCTTCCTGCGCCCTCGCCGCCATGGTCGGCAGGCCGTTGATCACGATCGTGCGCCGGACACCGTCGCGGATCGCCGATGCGGTCAGGCTGTAACCGGAGGATTCAAGGTGGCCCGTCTTGAGGCCGTCTGCGCCGGCCACTTCGAGCAGGGGGTTACGGTTCTGCTGGGTATAGTCGCGCCAAGTGTAAGACGGCAGCGAGTACCAGGGATAGTATTGCGGGTAACGGTCGATGGTCATCTTGGCGAGCTTGGCCAGATCGATCGCGGAGATCACATGACCTTCGCCTTCAAGGCCAGTTGCGTTGACGAAGTTGACCGAGGAGAGGCCGATCTCGTGTGCCATCTGAGTCATGCGCGCAGCGAAGGCCGGCTCCGAGCCCGAAATGCCTTCGGCCAGCACGATGCAGGCATCGTTGCCGGACATCGTGATGACGCCGTGGAGGAGTTCTTCCACGGTCGGCGTATCTTTGGGCTTCAGACCCATCGTCGAGGTGCCGGACGGAAAGCCGCCCCGGCGCCAGGCGTCTTCACTGACGGTGAACCGGTCGGTCAGGGACAGCTCGCCCCGTTCGATCAGTTCAAAGACAGTGAAAGCCGTCAGCATCTTGGTCATCGAGGCTGGTGTCATCGGCTCATCGCCGCGCTTCGAATACAGGATCTGGCCGGTGTCGTGATCCATGATCACGGCGTATTCGGCCGGTGTGTCGATCAGCTGGGCCGAGGCCGGCAACGCCGCCATGAACCCGAATGCCGCAACCGCTGAAATGATCCCGCGCCAGAACTTCACGATGTCAGACTCCCTCTTCCGTACTGGCCGCGCATGAACGCGGCCCCTCTTCCCGGATATCCGGGAAAAAGGGCCGGTTTGTGGTCAGCGTCAATGGGTTGGCTGCGGGCATTCTACTCCGCAGTGACAACCCGTCCGTCGCCCTTGCCTTCTGCAGAAAGGCGGTCACGGAGCTCTTCGGCCGCTTCGCGGCTCGACACCGGTCCGACGCGGACGCGGAAATAGTCTGTGCCATTCACCCGGGCCGGCACGATTTCCACAGGCACATTGCCTTTCAGGCCGCGGTACATCGCTTCGGCGTTGCCGATGTCGGAGAACGAAGCGAGCTGGACATACATCGAGCCGCTGGGTGCGCTGACGCTGGCCTTTGCGGGTTTAGGCTTCACGCCCCATTCTGCGGGCGGTTCCGGCCATTTCACGGCCACGCGCTTCGGCTGGGGCTGCGGTTGCGGGGTCCACGAGGTGCCGCCAGCGAGTTCATCGCCGCCCAGAAGCTCGTCATTGCTGGTCTTGGCGACGCTCAGCGACATCAGCATTGGCGCCGGCGCGGGTTGCGGCGAAGCTGTCTCCGGTTCGACCTTGGATACTTCGAGCGGTGCATTGCCGACCAGGCGCAGGGTCAGTTCGGCCTTCCCTGCCCCTTCGAAACCCAGGGCGCGGGCAGCCTGGCGCGAGACCTGGAGGGCGGCTCCATCTTCAAACGGACCGCGGTCGTTCACGCGGACCACCACTTCCCTACCGGTGGCCGGATTGGTCACGGCGACAAGGCTCGGAAGCGGCAGCGACGGATGCGCAGCGGTCAGCTCGGTTTGACGAAAGATTTCGCCATTGGAAGTCGGCAGGCCGTCAAATTCGTCGCCATAGATGATTGCGATGCCCTTCTCGAACACGCCCGCACTCACGGACTGCGCCACGGGCGCTGCCGACTGTATTTGAACGAGCGGCTTGAGCGGCGTGGCCTCAACGATGGGCCCGCGGCTTGCTGTTGTGGCCTGCGCGGCGGTCGCGGCGGCATCAAAGCTGGTCGTCAACGGTGCAAATTGGGGCGCGTCGCTCCAAGTGGCTTCGACAGCCGGCGGCGCGGTTTTCGGCATCGTCGCCGAAGCCATCGAAACCCGGCCTGCCGAAACCGACTGGCCCGGATAGCGAAACTCGATCCGCTGGCTGGCCTTGTCGACCGGTGCGGCGGGCGCCGGTGTGGCGGCCTGCTGCTGCGCAGGAACGCCTTCGTTCACGTAAACGATCGGGGCCCGGGCGCCGGCAGTCGCCGGCAGCGCAGTGGCCGCGAGGGCAAACACGGAAACAACGACAGTCAGGTGGCTCGTGGGCCAGGTACGCGCAAACGGCATGAGCCGCAAATCTCCTCGTTCTGAGAAACCGGACCCTTCCTTCTGGTTTGATCCGGTGGCCTTCTGGCCTTTTCAGAACCCGGTTTACCATGCAGGCGTCGCCAGCCGGTTCAGCCGAACAGAAAGTCCGGCAAGCTGAATTAACGCCTGATTCACGTTTGCGTCCCGCACCGGGGGGCTTGCGAAATGCGGCGCGTTCCCACAAACAGCGGTCGCTGCGGAGGAGTGGCAGAGCGGTTGAATGCGGCGGTCTTGAAAACCGTTGAGCTCGCAAGGGTTCCGGGGGTTCGAATCCCTCCTCCTCCGCCAGTTTCTCGTTGCGAACTTTGAGCAGCGCACCTTGAGCGCCGAATTTCTCCCAAGTTTCAAAGGGGTTTGGCTAGACCGACCGAACCTCAGAGACTGGCAAGGCGGCGATTTTCGGTCTCTGAATGGCTTTC
>JBGSKU010000414.1:0-2016 GCA_041741055.1 Hyphomonas sp. | reverse complement strand
GAGCCACCCGCCGCCAGCCGGCCGGGCGGGATCGGGTCAGCGGCGCCGGACGCGTTGCCATAAGTGATGAACCAGCCGCGCGGACGCAGGCTGGACAGCGAGGCCTCCATCGAGATCTTGCCGACGCTGTCATAGACCACATCGACGCCTTTGCCACCCGTCAGCTCACGGACCTTTTTCGCCACATCGTCATAGCCGACCACCACCTCATCTGCGCCAAGCGCCCGGGCCTTCTCCGCCTTCGACTCGCTGGACGTCACCGCAATCACCCGCGCGCCGAGATGTTTCGCCCAGGGCGTCAGCAGGGAGCCGACCCCGCCGACCGGCGCCCAGACGAGCGCCGTTTCGCCCTTCTGAAGCGGCCGGATCTCCTCCAGCAGCATCCAGACGGTCATGCCTTTCAGCAACACGGCCGCCGCTTCCTCATCGCTCACACCTGCCGGCAAGGGCAGCATCGTCGCTGCCGGCCCGGTATAATGCGTCGCGTAGGTGCCGCGCCCGAGATAGGCCACGCGCTCGCCCGGCTCCAGATGCGTCACGCCCTCGCCGACTTCCTCGATCACGCCGGCACCTTCCGAGCCCGGAACAAAGGGCAGCGGCATCTTGTACAGGCCGGTGCGGTGATAGGTGTCGATGAAATTCACCCCGACCGCCGTCTGGCGCACCAGCACTTCGCCGGGCCCGGGCGCGCGCGGCGGCGCCGCTTCCACCTTCAGGACGTCCGGTCCGCCGGTCTCGTGGATCCGGATCGCATAAGCATTCGGCAGGGTCATCGCGGACTCCCTTCTGAATTTTCCGCCAACCATTGGATCATATTCAACCAACGGCAAATTTATGTCTTGTCGCCCACTTCAGTGAGGCCTATTTTTTTTGGATGTCGCGCGAATACGAAATCCCCAAAAAGATTCACAGGTATCTCAAGCGGGTTGCAGGTGAGTACTCGCGAAACAATCTTCAGGACATAGCAGACGTCCTAAATGGCTCAAAGGTCCAAGTCATAGTCGAGACAGGCTATGACAACTGGGATGGGGGCCAGCATGGCCATGACGTCATTTTTTGTGTTCCCGACCATCTGATGTCGAACATTCCACTAGACAGACAAAGCGACATTCAGTCCAAAATCGCTCAAGATCTCAACAAAGCTTCGACAGCAGCGCTGGGCGAATACATCAACGAAGTGCATTTCGAGTACTTGGACGATGAGGATATAAAAAGTCCTGAAGAGACGGAAACGCTTCAATCGAGCTCGATGTGGACCACGAATAGTATTCGACTTTTCATCAGCCATCGCGATCTGCACAAATCCGAAGCGCACACACTTTCTGCGATTCTTCGGAATTTGGGGGTTTCGTCGTTTGTGGCGCACGACACAATCGAGCCAGATGAAGACTGGCAGCGGCAAATCGAGAAAGCTCTGCAATCGATGGACGCCATGCTGGCATTCATAACTGACGACTTTTTCGAAAGCCCTTGGACCAATCAGGAGATAGGTTATGCGCTGGCTCGCGATGTGCCAGTGATATCAATACGGATGGCAGAGACCGTTCCCATCGGTTTCATCAGGAACCGGCAAGCGATTCGTGGGATCCCCGGTCGACCGGCGCAGAACGCGCAGCAAATCAAAGATACATTGAGGCGTCGTCTGATCAATTCGAATAGGATTCGACAGGTTTTGTTTTCCAGATTTTGCAACGCATCAGACTACGAAGAAGCAGCCGACGCATTCCTAGACCTGCAAGAGATACCTAATCTAACTGCCGAAGAGATTACCCGGGCAGTCCAAGCCTTCAATACAAACTCTCAACTCAACGAGTGCTTTAAGCTTACTCGGGGCAGCAAATTCTTGCATTTCATCAACGGTGCCGGGTCAACAACTTGGACTTCCCCCGGTTTGATGGACAATTTTTTCTTCATCGAACAGGATGCTTCTCATGCCGAGAACAAGGAACCCGTACCCGACGGAATTTCGGGAACACATCATTGCGCTGGCCCGGTCTGGGCGCAGCGTCGAGAGCC
>JBGSKU010000413.1:0-4974 GCA_041741055.1 Hyphomonas sp. | reverse complement strand
GCCAGCCGCCGCCAGGTTTTCACCGGCGCCAGCAGGTCCGCGTTCCGGGAGGCGACGTGACCGGCAAGGATATCGGAATGGCCAGCCATCGCCTTGGTGTCCGCCATGATCGAAATGTCCGCCCCAAGATCAAGCGGGCGCTGGCAGAGCGGTGTTGCGGTCGTGTTGTCGGCCACGAGGATCGTGCCCGCCTGCCTGGCGCGCGCCGCCACCGCCGCAATGTCGCAAACGTCCAGGCCGGGATTGGACGGCGTCTCGATCAAGGCCAGCTTCACGCCGGAGAAATCGGCACCTGCAAAGGCCGCCGTCGCCACATGGCGCACTTCAACGCCCCGCGTCGCGAACTGGTCGGCCAACAGGCCGCGCGCATTGTAGTAGCCATCCGAATGCACCAGCACACGGTCGCCCGGCTTGAGGTGTGCGTAGAATACCGACGCGATCGCCGCCATCCCGGAGGGGAACAGCACGGCCTCGGCCTCCTCGATCAGGCCGATCTCGGTTTCCACCTCTTCGACGGTTGGGTTGCCATTGCGGCCATAGAAATGCGTGCCGTCCGGATCGCCGGGCTGCTCGAACGTCGAAGACGCCACGATCGGCAACGCAATCGGCTCGCCCTTGCGCAGGCGCTGCGTGCGATGGTGCAATAGCCGGGAAACCGGAGAAAACTTGTCAGTCAAGAATCGACGCTCCCTCACCGATCAGCGCACGGATTGAAGCTCTATCACTCTCGCCCAAGTCCTTCCAGTCCGAGCGGAGGGTTTCAAGGCATTTTGCCTGGTACTTGAACACGCCCTGCGTATAGGCCCGGCCTTCCAGCGTCAGCTCGAATGTTTCCTGGCCGGCCTGCAGCGCGCCGGCATTGGCCTTCAGGAAGGGCAGGTAGGTGTCGCCCGCCTGCGCCAGCAATGCCTTCACCGGCCCGGTCGAAAGCGCTGCGTCCGGCGCCAGCCATTCGCCCTCCAACCCGCTTGCATCGTCCGCCAGATCCAGCCAGCGATAAAGGTAAGGCACATCCGAACGCAGCCAGGCCATTGGCGTCGGGTCGACGCTCATCACTTTCAGCTGCCCGTAAAGGGCAAGATCGGCCAGCGAGATCCGGTCTCCGAACAGGAACCGTGTCGGCCCGGTCGCCATGTCCTCCAGCATCCGGCATGTCCGCTTCCAGCTTGCCTCGATGATCGGCGCGGTCGCCGGCGTGCAGCCCACCAGCGCCATGCGCGAGATCTGCCGCTCACGGATCGTTGCCGCCATCTTCTCCACGCCCGCCCGCCCGGCATTTGGCAGCGAGTCATACATCAGCCAGTTGGCGCACCATTCGGCGTCCTCGGCATAGGCCCAGCGGTAATGGAACATCGCCTTCATGAACCACTCGTCCGCCATGTCCTCGATCAGCAGGCAAACGAACCGCAGCGCCGGATCGGCAGGCACCAGCGCGCGCCCTTCGCCTTCCAGCGACAACAGAAAAGGCGTCGAGTCGTTCGTCCATGTGCTGTCCGGCTTGCGGATCACCGGAATCACCTGCGCCTTCACGTTCGGCATCACGCGGCCGCGGTCCTCGGCGGTCATGCCCGTCCAGGTATGCGGCAGGCGCTTGGCCCGCAGCGCCGCGCGCACTTTCATGGAATAGGGTGACCCCAGCGCCCCGTAGATGTCGTACCGGCTCACAGTTTCTGTCCTCCCGCCCATGTTGGCCGCGTCACGATCAGATCCTGGCAGAGCAGCCCGGCCTCCCGGTGGCGCGACATATCCTTGTAGTTCTTGTGGTTCAGTGTGGCGATGAAGGCCTGCCGGTTGCGAAACTGGTTCACCAGCACAGCGTCCCAGTCCCCGCCGCCGATGAAATAGCGCTCCGTATCGCCGAGCAGCAGCGTTGTGCCGCCCACTTCCTCCATTGCGACCGAAAACGCCTCTGAATAGCGCGCATACGCCTCGCGGCCAGTGAGGTCTTCGCCATGCTCCGGATCTTCCGGCCGGTATTCTGCCTTCACGCGGAACTTCAACAGGTTCACCTGCGCCACCGGCCCGTCATGCGGATCATCGCGAAAGGCACGGAACTGCGCGGCAGTCGGTTGGAAAGCAGGCATCAGTATTCCTCCGTTTTCATGTGGCGCTGCAGGAACGCCATCCGTGTACGCATCAGGTGGATCTGCAGGGCCTCGCCGCGGATGCCGTGGCGTTGGCCAGGATAGGTCATTACGTCGAACGGCTTCCCGAGTTCCCGAAGCATGGCCATCAGGCGCGTCGTGTTGTCAAACGTCACATTGTCGTCTGCCATACCGTGAACCAGCAGCAGCGGCGTCGACAGCTTGCCGGCTTCGGCCAGAACGCTGCTCTTCGCATAGCCGTCCGGATTGTTCTCCGGCGTGCCCATATAGCGCTCCGTGTAGAACGTGTCGTATAGGCTCCAGTCTGTCACCGGCGCACCCGCCACCGCCGCCGCAAACGTGCCCTCCGGCGCGGCGAGGATCGTCTTCAGCGTCATGTAGCCGCCATAGCTCCAGCCCTGGATGGCGATCCGCTCCGGGTCCACGAAAGGCTGCGCCTTCAGCCAGGCAACCCCGGCCAGCTGATCGCGCACTTCCGCGTCCCCCATGTTTCGGTGGATCACGTCCTCGAAGGCCTTGCCCCGGTTCGCAGAACCGCGATTATCCAGCCGGAACACGATGAAGCCCTGCGCCGTGTAGAATACATCGGTGAGCGGCCCCCACGTCCGGTCCACGGTCTGCGCGTGCGGCCCGCCATACACCTCCAGGAGCACCGGGTATTTCCGGGCCGGATCGAAATCCTCCGGCTTCCGGATGGAATAGTGCAGCGTTTGCCCATCGTCTGCTTCCAGCGTGCCGAACTCGGGCACTGTGTGTGCCTCCAGATACGGGGAATACGGATGGCCTGCGTCCAGCCAGTTCTCCTCGATCCAGGCAATCAATGTTCCATCGATGCGGTACAGCCCCGTCTGCGGCGGCTGGGCCGGCGACGACGAGGTGCCGACGAAGGACTGGCCGTCCGGCGCCACAGTCACGCTCCAGGTCTTTCCGGGCTGTGTGATGCGCGTGATCGTCCGGTCATCAAGGCTTGCGGTATAGAGATGCTTCTCCAGCGGCGTGTCCTTGAAACCCGTGAAGTAGACTCTTCGGCCGGCCCCCAGCGCGAGTTGCAGTTCATCCACGGCCCAATCATCGCCGCCGATCCGGATTTCGCTTCCAGCGGCCCGCGCCACCAGCTGCTTGAAACCTGAGGATTCGCTGGAGCTGATGGTGAAGTCGCTTGCTTCGACCCGGCGGCTCGACTCGCCGATGTTCACCCAGTGGGGCTGTGTCTCTTCGTCATAGACTTCCGCCCGCCATTGCCCCGCTTCGGTGGCGGCCTGATAGGCAATCAGCGTCTGCGCCCGGTTCACCGCCTGCAGGTGCAGCGCCGTGCCGGACCAATTGACCCGCGTCAGGTATTGGTCGCTCGGCGCGCCCCATTCCGCCTTGCGCCAGTTCACCTCGACCGGCCCTCCGCCTGCCAGATCCTGCACGAACAGATCCACCACCGCATTCGGCCGCCCCGCGCGGGGATAGCGCTGGTCGATCACGGTCACCTTGTCGGCGGCTATGTCGAAGCGCGGAATGATGTCCACGCCGCTTTCGTCGACGCGTGTGTAGGCGATGAACCGTTCGTCCGGGCTCCACCAGTAGCCGGTGAAGCGGTGCATCTCCTCCTGCGCCACGAACTCCGCGACGCCATAGCTGATCGCCTTGTCGGGTTCGGCCGCCGGCGAGATGCGCCGCTCTTCGCCGGTCGCCAGCGTGACGATGTACAGCGCGCCGTCGCGGATGAAGCTCACATGATTGCCCTTGGGCGACACCCGCGCGTCATACTCATAAGCATCGGTATGGGTCATCTGGCGCACCTGCGGCGCGCCGCCGCCTATCGTCACCAGGTGCAGTTCGCCGCCGGCCGGCACGAGGATCGTCTCTGTCGTGCCCCAGTCGTAGTCGGCAATCCCGCGAACACCCGCGATCCGTTTGCGCTCGCGCATTGCCTTTTCGGCCTCGGCGAGTTCGGCGTCCGCCGGGTCAACCAGCGTGGAATCCACCAGCATCAAGGCTTCGCCAGTGGCCACATCGAACTGCCACAGGTCGAACCGCGCCTGATCGCCCGCGCGGGGCTTCAGGAAGGTGACCCGCGTGCCGTCGGGTGAGAACTTCACGCCGCGCGGGCTCGGCCCTGACAGGCCGGGCGAAGCGTAGAGGCGTTCGAGGGTCAGGGTCGCAGGTGTCGTCATGGTGTCCTGTACGGAGCGCGGCGAAGGGCCGGCGTGGGTGCATGCCGCCAACGCGCCGACTATCCCGGCGAGGAGTGCGAAGACGCGGATCATGCGGCGACACTAGCGGCGATTCTGCCGGTGTCACCTCGTGCCGCCGGGCTGGCCCGAAATCGTGATTATCCTTCATTCGCGCTGCCCGCCATGCTGTGTTAGGGGCAGGCAAAGGCACGGCAAAGGCCGGCCAGCGGAGGGCGCCATGTTACGCAATATCCTGATCGGGGCAGGTCTCCTGCTGGCTGTTATCCTCGGGGCAGCCTGGTGGCTGCTGTTCTCGGACGCCAAGGCCCCGGCCAAGGCGGACGGCGTTATGGACATCGCGGCCTGGCGCGAACTCGTGGCCGCCGATGCCGGGCAGGGGCCAGACCGCATCGGCTGGCTCGAAATCGGCCACGACGAATTCCCCAGCATCGCCGTCCAGGCCGGCCGGTTTGCCGCGCCTGTGCCGATGTCGTTCAACGCCTTCCAGCTGGCCTGGCCGGACCGGACCGTCATCATCGACACCGCCGTCGATGCCGAAACCATGGAAGAGATGAGCCGGACCCCCGCGGCGGCATTCGACCCGGCCGCGTATGAAACCCTGCTCGACGCGATGACCCGCGCCGACAAGATTCTGCTCACCCATGAGCACCTGGACCATGTGATGGGCGTCGCCCGCCATCCCG
>JBGSKU010000412.1:0-28264 GCA_041741055.1 Hyphomonas sp. | reverse complement strand
GATGCAGGCCGGTCCTGTCAACCGTCGCGAGATTGCCTGCACGCTGAGCTTTCAGCGCATCCGAAACGGGCAGGGCGGGCGCTGCGGCGTCGGCGGATGCCAATGCCTCGATCAGGGCAGTAATGGTGGCAGCGTCGATTCCGGGCCGGGCGGCGTCGTGGATCAGCACGATAGCGTCGTCCGGAAGGTCCAGTGCGGCGAGGCCGTTGAGAACCGACTGTGTGCGGGTCTCGCCCGGCTCAGCCCGCACGAAATGCTGTCCGGGGCCGGGTGGGCCGACCTCGCTGGCCGCCACGACCACGATGTCCGTCACGGCAGAATGGGCGGAGAAGGCGTCAATCGACCAATCGATCACGCGGCGGCCCAGCAGGGGCTGCCACTGTTTCGGGGCATCCGGACCGGCGCGGTTCCCGCGGCCTCCTGCGACAATGATGGCGGCTATTCGAGTCATCGTGCGCTTCTAATCGAGGCGCCGGGCTGTGACTATACTGCCGCACTCGGTTCGCCTTCTGCACGAATATTGTGCTGCCTATCATTTGTGCGCTTGCCGGAGCGTCAAAAGTCGTGAAGAAAGAGTAATGATCAAATTTGAGGCACCTCGTGTTTGGCTCGCGCCAATGTCTGGCGCAACCGACGCGCCGATGCGGCGCCAGGTCGTGCGCTTTGGTGCACCGGCGGTCGTGTCCGAGATGGTCGCCGGGGAGATGCTCGCGAAGTCGCGCGCGGACGTTGTGCGGCGCACCTGCCGGCACGATGGCGGCGGATACTGGATCGTCCAGCTCGCTGCGCGCCGTCCGGAAGACATGCTGGCAGGCGCAGCTCTGGTCGCAGATGCGGGCGTCGATGTGATCGACATCAACATGGGTTGCCCATCTAAACAGGTGACTGGCGGTCAATCCGGCTCTGCGCTGATGCGGGATCTCGGGCTGGCTGGCGAGATCATTGATGCGGCCATCGAAGGGGCGGGCGGACGCCCCGTGACCCTGAAGATGCGTCTCGGCTGGGACGATGCGAACCTCAACGCCCCCGAACTTGGCCGCATGGCGCAGGACAAGGGCGTTCAGATGCTGACCGTCCATGGCCGTTCCCGATGCCAGTTCTACACCGGCGCGGCCAACTGGCGGGCCGTCCGCGACACGGTCGAGGCCGTTTCGGTTCCGGTGATCGTCAATGGTGATATCCACGACGCGGCATCCGCACGGAAGGCCTTGGACCAGTCCGGGGCGCATGGCGTAATGGTCGGCCGTGCTGCGATGGGCCGGCCCTGGTTGGTGGGTGAGATTGCGGCGGCGATTGAGGGGCACCGTTGGCGCAAACCAGTGCTCGCTGAACAGTTCGACAGCCTTGCCGAACAGGTTGCGGATGCACAGGCGCTTTACGGCCCGAACCTCGGACTGCGCATGGTGCGCAAACATGTTTCGGCGGCCATAGATCATCTCGGCCTGCCGATGGCAGACGCCGAGCGCCGGGCGCTCCGCGCCGATCTTTGCCGGATAGAACGTCCGGCGGAACTCGTCCGTGCCCTGAAGGCAGTCTATCTCAAAAGAACTCACGAGGAGTTGGTCTGAAATGCCGACGCTTGATCAAACAAGGCCTGCGAACCTGTCCGAGCTTGCGCCGGTCGCGCTGGTGCACATCGATGCCCGGCGCCGGATCTGCAACGTCAATGCGGCGGCGGAGTCGCTGTTGCAGCTGTCACGCCGCGCGCTGATCGACCGCCCGCTCAGCGAGGTGATCTATCACGACTCGCCCCTGTTTGAATTGATCGACCGCGCGGCGCGAGAGCCGGCGGAAATCACGGCGCCCTCGACCCCGGTCTCCGGCCCGTCGATCCCGACGCGCACGATCTGCGACGTGCGGGTGCGCAGTGTCGATGGCGGAGAGTTCATTCTTGTGCTGGGCGATGCCCCGGCGCGAGATCCTTCAGAGGGCATTGCAGGTGCAGCCGGCTTTGGCCGTATCCTGGGTCACGAAGTGAAGAACCCGCTGGCCGGGATCATTGGCGCGGCACAATTGCTGGAGCGCCAGGGATTGAAGGATCAGGCCGAGCTTCTCGACATCATCAAGGATGAGGCCCGCCGGATCGAGCGGCTCGTGAACAGGCTCTCGGCATTCGAGCTGTTCTCCGCGCCGCGCATGCAGCCGTGCAATGTGCACGCCCTGCTCGACAAGGTGATCGCGGCAGAGCGTGCTGCGGTTGGGCCGAAGATCGACTTCCGGCGGGAGTTCGACCCGTCACTGCCGAACGTGCAGGCCGATCCAGACCACCTGCAACAGGCCTTCCAGAACATCGTGCGCAACGCTGCGGAGGCCGCCTCGGAAGGCAATGGGCGAGGCGAAGTGACGATACGGACGGCTTATGCGGCTGGCCTTGCGATGCGCCAGGCCCGGCTCGGCTCGGGCCTGCGCCGCGCGATGCTGATCTCGTTCGAGGACAATGGCCACGGCATCCCGCGTGAGCGCCAGGCCACGATGTTCGATGTGTTCCAGAGCTCCAAATCCGGCGGTCGTGGGCTTGGGTTGTCCGTCGTCAGCGAAGTGGTGTCCGCCCATGGCGGTCAGATCCGCGTCGACAGCCAGCCGGGCTCTACCCGTTTCACGATACTCTTGCCGCTTGTGGAGGCCACCTGACATGGCTGATAAAACCGTCCTGCTCGCTGAAGACGATGCGAGCATCCGTCTTGTTGTAAACCAGACCCTCGTGTCTGCCGGGTACGAGGTGCGCGCGACCAGCTCGCCCGATGCGCTGCAGCGCTGGGTGCGCAATGGCGAAGGCGATGTCGTGGTTACGGACGTGTACCTTGGCGATACGTCGATCTTTGACCTGCTGCCTTCGATGAAGCTGGCGCGGCCTGATCTGCCGTTCATCGTGATGAGCGGCCAGAATACGATCCTGACGGCGGCGTCCGCGGCCGAGCATGGTGCGTTCGATTACCTTCCGAAACCGTTCGATATCGATGTCCTGTCGAGCCTGGTGCGCCGCGCGCTGAAGGCGTCGCCGAGCATTGAACGCCTCATCCACCCGGACGCCCAGAAGGCTGTGCAGGATGCCGGCCTGCCGCTGATCGGTCGGTCCGATGCAATGCAGGAAGTTTATCGTCTCATCGCCAAGGTGATGAACACGGACCTCACGGTTCTGATCGAGGGCGAAAGCGGCACCGGTAAGGAGCTGGCCGCGCGCGCAATCCATCAGCTGGGTCATTCCAAGAATGGCAAGTTCATCGCGCTGGATCTCGCGGCCATGCCGGCGGCGGAGATCAACCGCGAACTGTTCGGTGTCGATGGCGCTGACGGCGCAGTGCACATGAAGGGCGGTACGCTTTATCTGGACGAGATCGGCGACCTGCCGGCCGAAGCGCAGGCCCAGCTTGTGAAGCTGCTGCGCGAGCCAGGCGGTGCGCGCCTGATTGCCTCGACGCGGCGCAATCTCGGAAAGCTGGTGGAAGAGGGCAAGTTCCGCGAAGACCTGTTCTACCGTCTGAACGTGATGCGGCTCGCCATTCCGCCGCTGCGCCACCGGAAGGAAGACATTCCGGAACTGGCGCGTGCTTTCCTGATCCGTGCCCAACGCCAGGGGCTGGCGGCGCGCACGTTCGAAAAGTCGGCGCTGGACCTGATGGCGGCCTATGACTGGCCGGGCAACGTGCGCGAACTTGAAAACCTCGTCATCCGGCTCGCCGTGCTGAGTTCCGATACGATCATCACGCTGATGGATGTCGAGCGCGAAATGCGGATGGGCGCCTCTGAACAGGCGGGCGGCCATGCCGGTTTCGAGGCGGACGTCGAAGCGCTTCTACACCGCTATGTGATGGGCGACCTTGTATCGGGCGGCGAAAGCGGCGACTCTGCGGTGCACAGTTCGGTCATCGACCGAGTCGAGCGCCCGCTGATCCGGTTGGCCCTGTCCGTGACATCCGGGAACAAGGTTAAGGCGGCGCAGCTGCTCGGCATGAACCGCAACACCCTGCGCGCCAAGATTAACGCGCTGGGAATTGCAGAAGACTGATTGACGATCCCTTAATCCGTGTCTTTAGTGCATCAGTGTTGCATATAGGGCACGTTAACTGTGTCCGGATTGCAACGGGGCCGGGGCCCTAACTGAGCCGGATCAAGTGTCGACGAGTACAAATTCCCAGACGCCCAAGGCAAGCTGGGCCCTGTTCGAGGGGCTCTTCATCATCGCGGCCCTGGTCGCGGTGTTCGCGACCTTCATCGCGATTTCCGGCGCCGCGCCGAACGATCCGACGGCAGGTGCCACGCCTTGGCTGCTGGGGCTTAACTTCGTTCTGCTGGTCGTGCTCGCGATCATCGTGGTGCGCGAATATTTCAAGATCCGGGGGAGTGATGGCACAGCTGGCGGTGGACGCCTCGCCCGGCGCTTCGTTCTTCTGTTCGGCTTCTCGGCGCTAATTCCTGCCATGGTCGTCGCAGTGTTCATGGGGGCGTTCATCACACGCGGCCTCGACCGCTGGATCGGCGAGCGGGTCGATGAGCTGATGAAGCAGAACACCGAGATCTTCCGGTCCTATGTCGATAATTTCCAATCCACCTTCGATTCCGATACCCGCCTCGCGGCGATGGATGTCGAGAACTTCGCCAAGCAGGTCGATCAGTCTCTGGCGGGCGCGGGCGCGCCGGCCGGCGGTGAGCCGCAGGTGGAAAGCTATGCCTCGAAGGAGTTCTTCGAAGGCCTGAAATCCGAACTGGCGATCCGCGAGCTGCTGACGATCGCCATTCTCGGTCCTGACGGTGTTGACCTGATTGCCGAGGCGAGTGTGCAGGATCCCATCCTGATATCGCCGCCCACGTCAGCATTCGCCGAAGCGGACAATGGTGAGGTTGCGACAACGCTCTACGAGGGGCGCGGCATCGCGACGTCTCTCATCAAGATTTCGGCGCCTGTTGACGGCTACATCTATGCCGCCAAAGTGTTCGACCGGAACGCGGCGCGCTCCTTGCGCGAAGCGGAGACGGCGCTGGAGGAATACTACGCCGCGAAGCGCAACAGTGGGCGGCTGCAGGCGATCTTCGCGATCGGTTACACGCAGATCGTCGGGCTGGTTCTTCTGCTGGCAGGACGTCTGGGTCTTGAAGCGGCAGGCCGTATTACCGGGCCCATCGGACGCCTTGCTTCGGCGGCCCACGCCGTTCGCGATGGCGATCTTGGTGTGCGTGTTCCGGTGACGGGACCGGTGGATGAGGTGCACGAACTCAGCAGTTCGTTCAACGCCATGACCCAGCAACTTTCCGGTCAGCAGAGCGCCTTGATCCGGGCACGGAACGAAGAGGAAGACCGCCGCCGGTTCGTCGAGACGCTGCTCGGCGAGATCGGTGCGGGAGTCATCCGGGTAGACCGGGAGGCGCGGATCACCCTGGCCAACCGCTCGGCCTGCGAGATACTCGGGCTGCACGATGTGCCGGAGGGCGCCAGACTGTCCGATGTCGCGCCGACTTTCGAGCGGATCGTGCGCGATACGTTTGAACGCAATGCCGCCGTCGATGCGAGCCTTGAACTGACGCGGAACGGTGAGCTTCGCAGCGTGCGTCTCAAGTCGGCGCCGGAACACTCTGGCGGCTGCGTGCTGACCTTTGACGATACGACACGCCTTATCAACGCGCAGCGCCAACTGGCCTGGCGCGATGTCGCGCGGCGGATTGCGCATGAAATCCGCAATCCGTTGACGCCAATTATGCTGGCGACAGAGCGCCTGCGCCGCCGCTATGGTTCCAAGATCGACGATTCCGATGGAGTGTTCGACCGGTCGGTCGATACAATCCTGCGCAAGGTTGATGAGATCGCCCGCATGGTGGAGGAATTCTCCAGCTTCGCGCGGATGCCGAAGCCGAGCATCGCGCCGTTTGACATGAAAGGCGTGCTTCAGGGCGCCAGTTTTGCCCAGAGCGTGGTGTCGCCCGAGATCGAGATCGAGCTGGAGACCGAGCTCGAAATTGCGCCTTTCCTCGGCGATGAGCGTCTGCTGGCGCAGGCCTTCGGGAATCTCCTGAAAAATGCGGCGGAGGCCATCGAGGGCCAGCCGATCGAAAACGACGTATCCGGACATATCCGGATCATTCTCGGCCGCGATCCGGGCGGCCTTGAAATTGTCATCGAGGACAATGGGCCCGGCTTTCCGGCCGACGTGCGCAACAAGCTGCTGGAGCCCTACGTGACAACGCGTGAAAAAGGCACAGGGCTGGGACTCGCCATCGTGAACCGCATCATCGCGGATCATGGCGGATCGATTTCGCTTCAGAACCGGCCGGACGGTCTGCAGGGCGCGCGTGTGCGCGTGGTGCTTCCGGAAAATGGCGCACTGGCCATGCAGTCAGACGATACGTCTGCCAGCCTGCCGGCGCATGAAGACGGGCAAGTGCCCAGTTCAATGAGTTTGTAGAGGAGACGGGTCACATGGCACTGGACATCCTTGTGGTAGATGACGAACCGGATATCCGGGAACTGATGGCCGGCGTGCTCGGCGACGAGGGGTATTCCGTACGCACCGCCGACACAGCGGAGCGGGCGCTGGAGGAGGTGCGGTCACGGACACCGCGGCTGGTGATTCTCGATGTGTGGTTGCAGGGCAGCGGCATGGATGGCCTGTCCTTGCTGAAATACCTGAAATCGATCGATCCGATCCTGCCGGTCATCGTGATCAGCGGCCATGGCAATATCGAAACGGCGATTGCAGCCATCCGGCGCGGCGCGTTCGATTTCATAGAGAAGCCGATCAAGGCGGACCGTCTGATGCTCGTGGTCGAACGCGCCATCGAGTCGGCGGCGCTGCGCTACGAGAATGCCGCATTGCGCAACCGTGCCGGAGACGAAGAGCGCTGGATCGGCAACAGTCAGGCTGCAGCAACACTGCGCGCGTCCATCGAGAAGGTGGCGCCGACCAATTCGCGCGTTCTGATCACCGGACCGGCCGGTGTGGGCAAGGAGTTGGCGGCGCGCTTGATTCACAAGAGTTCGGCGCGCGCGACGGGGCCATTTGTCGTCGTGAACGCCGCGACGATTGCGCCCGACCAGATGGAGATCGCGCTTTTTGGCGAAGAGGATTCGCAAGGCCGCACGATTCGCGTCGGTCTTTTCGAGCGGGCGCATACAGGAACGTTACTGCTCGACGAAGTTGCCGACATGCCCATCGGCACCCAGAACAAGATCCTCCGGGTCCTGACGGAGCAGCGCTTCCAGCGCGTCGGCGGGCGTTCAGATGTCAGCGTCGATGTCCGAGTAATGGCTGCCACGACCAAGGATCTGCGTTCCGAGATCGAGAAGGGCAATTTCCGCGAAGACCTGTTCTACCGGCTCAGCGTCGTGCCGCTGCGTGTGCCACCGCTGGCCGAGCGCCGTGACGACATCACCGAACTCGCGAACTATTTCTGCGACCGGATTGCGGAGACATCTGGCCTGATGTGTCGCAATTTCACACCGGAGGCGCTGGCGGTGCTCCAGTCCATGGAATGGCCCGGAAATATCCGGCAGCTGCGAAATCTGGTCGAGCGGATCCTGATCCTCTCGCCCTCGGATTCGGCGCGCCCGATCAGCGTGGACGAATTGCCGCGCGATCCTGGCCGGTCTGCCTCTCCGGCCGCGCAGTCGGGCTCTGCGGACCTCGTTGGCCTGTCCCTGCGGGATGCGCGCGAGCAATTCGAGCGGGAATACCTGACACTGCAGATCACCCGGTTTAATGGAAATATATCCCGAACGGCTGAATTCATCGGGATGGAGCGTTCCGCCCTCCACCGAAAATTAAAGGCTTTAGGGATAACAACCGGTGTGCGGCACGATTCCTGATCGCAGGGCTGAAAGGCTGAACTGATGCACGTCCTGATCTGTGGTGCCGGCCGGGTAGGCCAGGGCATTGCCCGACGCCTAGCGCGCGAAAAGCACGAAATCACGATCATCGACGAGAACCCGGATCTTGTGGATCAGGTTTCGATTGATCTTGATGTGCGCGGGCTGGTCGGCCACGCGGCGCACCCCGACGTGTTGAAACGCGCGCGGGCAGCGGACTGCGAAATGATCATCGCGGTCACGCATTTCGACGAGATCAACATGGTGATCTGCCAGATCGCCCACACGGTCTTCTCCGTGCCCTTCAAGATCGCTCGTGTGCGCGACCGCTCCTACCTCGATCCGGCCTGGAAGAACATCTTCTCGCGCGAGGGCTTGCCGATCGACATGGTCATCTCGCCCGAAGCCGAAGTGGGGGATGCCATCCTCCAGCGCTTCCGCACACCCGGCACGATCATGACCGCAAACTTCGCTGGCGGAAAACTCAAGATGCTCGGCTTCGAGCTGGGCGCCGACAACCCTCTGATCGATCTGCCGGTCGATCAGATGCGCGGCGTGTTTCCAGATCTCTCCGCGCGGGTGATCGGCATCGGCCGTGGTGCCGGGATCCGCGCGCCGCGGGGACGCGATGTGCTCAAGCCCGGTGACCGGGCCTATGTGGCCGTGCTGGATACCCATGCCGAACGCCTGACCTCCATCTTCAACCGCGATCAGAGCCGTCTTGACCATGTCGTGATCGTCGGCGGCGGAAACGTGGGGCTTCACGTTGCCAAGGTCCTCGAACGCGAAAGCCATATCCGTGTACGGTTGATAGAGCGCAGTGCCGAACGGGCCAACAAGGCCGTCTCGGAAGTGAAGCGCTCCATCGTGATCCAGGGCGACGGTCTCAATCCGGAGATCCTGGCAGAGGGCGGTGTCGACCGGGCGGACTTCGTGATCGCAATCACGGATGATGACAAGACAAACCTGCTCATCAGCAATCTCGCGAAACGTGCGGGCGCGAAACGTGCGTTGGCGCTGATCAACGCGCCTGAATTGGCCAGTCTCGCAACGGACATGCGTGTCGATACTGTACTCGATCCGCGCGCCTTGACCGTATCTCAGGTGCTCCTGCGCATGCGCCGCGGCCGGATCCTTGGTCTGCAATCCCTTGAGGATGGCATGGCGGAAGTGGCCGAAGGCGTCACGCTTGAATCGTCCTCCCTGATCGGCAAGCCGATTGGCTATGATGACTTGCCGGAAGGTGTAACCGCTGCGGCGATCCTTCGCGGAGACCAGATCCTGATGCCTGATACCGATGTGGTGGTTCGGCCGGAGGACCATCTTGTGATCTTCTACGAAGCCGAGATGGTGCGCAGCGTCGAGAAGTTCTTCCGGGTCAATCCGGACTATTTCTGATCCATGAACTACGCTTCCGTCGCCCGCGTCCTGAGCCTGCTCATGTTGATCGTGGCT
Organism: Hyphomonas sp.; assembly: GCA_041741055.1. Classification (GTDB taxonomy): domain Bacteria; phylum Pseudomonadota; class Alphaproteobacteria; order Caulobacterales; family Hyphomonadaceae; genus Hyphomonas. The sequence goes on along the minus strand of JBGSKU010000412.1, from coordinate 19,014 downwards.
GGCCTCGCTGTGCTGGGCGCCGGAATTGCCGCCATGGCAAACGAGACGGCGCAGGTTACGGCCTTCGGTGCGACGGCGCTGGGGATCGCGGTCGCGGCAGCGAGCGTGATGCTGCTAACCCCCCGGCCCAGGCACAAGGCGCGCGCATCCGATGGACTCGCGGTTGTGATACTTTGGTGGTTGCTGACGCCGCTCGCCACAGCCATGCCGTTCATCTTCGGGGTGGCAAACGGCTCGCCGATTACGGCGATCCATGAAGCGGCCAGTTGCCTGACGACCACGGGAGATACCATGATCCGGGTCACGGGCGCACAGTGGCCGGTCAGCCTGATCTACTGGCGCGCCGCGCTGCATGTGTTGGGTGCCTTTGCCGCGCTGGTGATGGCGGCAGGCGTATTTGCTGCGATCAATCTCGGTGGGCCGGGTGTGCACAGGACGGTCCTGTTCACCCTGCCGGAGTCCAGCTTCTTCGACGCCATGCCGCGCATCGTCTGGCCGGTGGCGATGATGCTGACTCTGTCCATCTCGGCGATCTTCGTCGTGTTGCTGATGCTTGGCGTGGAGCCGGGCAGGGCCATCGGCGATGCGATCAGCGTGATCACCACCGGCCTTGTGCATCCTGATGCCCTGAACCGGGCCGCCGGATCGATCTGGGTATCGCTCGCGATGGGAGCCGGCCTCTTTATCGGCGCATTGGGTTTGGCTTTCTGGCTTCCGTTCCGCCAGCGCAACTGGGGCGCGATCGTCCAGGATCCCGAGATCATGATCTTTGGACTGTTCGTGTTGGTTTTTGCCGGGGCGGCGATACTGGTGGGCCTGTCGGCTGGCGACTCGCTCGCCTGGTCAGTCTCCACCCTGACGACATCCGGAATTCCGCTGACCAGCGCCGAAGTCGCCAGCCGTATTCCGTTGACGGTGTATGTGATGCCTTGTCTGATCGGCGGATCGGCGCTGGCGGCGGCTGGCGGGATCAAGCTGGCGCGCGTGGTCGTGTTGGCGCAGCGCGCAGGCCAGGAGTTCCAGCAGCTGGGCTACCGCCGCTCCATCGTCAGTTTCAAGTTCCGCGACCGCGAACTGGACGAACGCAGCGTGATTGGCGTCTGGGTTTACTTTGTTGCGTACGTGCTGGCGGTCTTCGTTTTCATCATCGGTTTCAGCTTCACCGGCCACGGATTCGACGATTCCATCCGGCTTTCCATCGGTGGGCTGACGTCGTCCGGGGGGCTGATCTCGGGAACCGCCGAAAAGATGGGCCCCGGTAGCGAAATCCTGCTGATCTGTGCCATGCTTTTGGGCAGATTGGAGATATTGGCCTTGCTTCCTGCTCTTTCACTGAGCTTTTGGCGGGGCTGACCCTTGCGCACCTGCAGCAAAGGACTTAGCTCGGGGGCATAACAAAAACAGTAGCAGGAATACAAAAGCGCATGTCTGCCGATAAGAAACAAAACCTGCAGGACACCTTCCTCAACGCCGTCCGCAAGTCGCGCACGCCCCTCACGGTCTTTCTCGTCAATGGCGTGAAGCTGCAGGGGGTGGTCACCTGGTTTGACAACTTCTGCGTGCTTCTGCGGGGCGATGGCCGTCCGCCGCAACTTGTCTACAAGCACGCGATCTCCACCATTGCGCCGAGTGCGCCGGTCCAGCTCTTCGATGAAGAGATGGAAGGGGATTGATCGGGATTGACCGACAAGTTCGTTGACCGACTGCCGGCGCCGGAAATTGCCGGTGTGGTCATTCCTTGGTTCACGCCGGCGGACCGGCCGACCCCTGATCGTCTCCGCGAAACCTCCGGCCTCGTGGAAGCCCTGGGCTGCCAGCTCGGCTTCGTGCGCCCGGAACAGATCCGCAAGAAGAACCCGTCTTTCCTCCTGTCCGGAGGCATCCTTGACCGTATGGCCGAGGACCTTGAGGCGGCAGCCTGCACACTCGCGGTGATCGATGGCGCTTTGTCGCCGGTGCAGCAGCGCAACCTTGAAAAGCGGCTCGGCATGAAGGTCATCGACCGCACCGGGCTGATCCTCGAAATCTTCGGCCTGCGCGCCCGCACCAAGGAAGGCCGGCTTCAAGTCGAACTGGCGCGGATCCTGTACGAGCGTTCCCGCCTCGTGCGCACCTGGACCCACCTTGAGCGCCAGCGCGGCGGTTCGGGCTTCCTGTCCGGTCCGGGCGAAAGCCAGCTCGAGGCAGACCGCCGGATGCTGGATGACAAGATCATCCGTCTGCGGCGCGATCTGGACGAGGTGAAACGCACGCGCGCGGTCCAGCGTTCCGGACGGCGCCGCACCGGTACGCCGGTGATTGCGCTTGTGGGGTATACGAACTCCGGAAAATCCACCCTGTTCAACCGCCTGACGGGGTCGGACGTGTTCGCCAAAGACATGCCCTTCGCGACCCTGGACCCCACCATCCGCAAGATCGAATTGCCCTCGCTGGGCGATGCGGCCCTGATCGATACGGTCGGGTTCATCTCGGACCTGCCGACCCACCTGATCGACAGCTTCCAGGCCACGCTGGAGGAATCGCTTCAGGCGGACTTGCTGGTGCACGTGCGGGACCGGTCGAGTGTGTCTGACCGCGAGCAGGCCCGCGACGTGATGACCGTGCTTGAACGGCTTGAAAAGGAGTCCGGTCTTCCGCTGCCGCCCCTGATCGAAGCCTGGAACAAGATCGACGCGATGCCCGCCGAAGAGGCCGCTGCGTTGAAAAACCTCGCCCTGGCTGAAACGGAGCCGCAAGCGGTGGCCGTGTCGGCGCTGACCGGCGACGGCATGGATGATCTGCTGAAGCTCATCGAACGATCTTTGCTCAGCGGACGGCAGGAAATCGAACTCGACCTGTTACCGGCACAGGGGCGCATCCGTGCCTGGCTGCACCAGAAGGGCGATGTGGTTGAAGAGCGCGCCGAAGAAGACGGCAGCTCGCATCTTGTCGTTCGCCTGTCACCGGAAAGGTTGGGCCAGTTCCGGGCTGAATTTCCAGGCCTCCTGGCGACGCCGGACTAAGCGCGCTCAGCGCGTTTGACGCGCTGCCAGTAAGCTTCCTGTTCGTCCAGTGACAGCGAGGAAAAATCCACATGCTCGTCAGAAGCGGCCTGTTCCATCGCCCGGAACCGGCGCTCGAACTTGGCGTTCGCCTTGCGCAGGGCCTGTTCTGGATCGACCGATAGCCGGCGGGCGAGGTTGGCGACCACGAACAGGAGGTCGCCAACTTCATCTTCGACGGCGTCTTCGTCGCCGCTGGCGATGGCCTCTTTGACTTCCGCAATCTCTTCTTCAAGCTTGTCGAAGATCGGCGGCGTCTGCGTCCAGTCGAAGCCGGTGCGGGCGGCGCGCTTCTGCAGTTTCTCCGCGCGCAACAGGGCAGGCAGCGCGCGCGCAACGCCGTCCAGTGCGCTGGCCGGCACAGCGCTGTCCGCCTTGGTGGCTCGCTCCGCGGCCTTCACTTCTTCCCAGGCAAGCGTTTGTTCGTGAGCGGAGCGTTCCGTCCCGTTGCCAAACACATGAGGATGACGGCGGATCATCTTGTCATTGATCGCGCGCACGACATCGGCCAGTGCAAAGGCGCCTTGTTCTTCGGCCATCCGGCTGTGGAACATCACCTGGAACAGCAGATCGCCCAGTTCGTCGCGCAGCTCACCCATATCGCCGCGCTCGATCGCATCAGCAACCTCATAGGCTTCTTCAATCGTGTAGGGGGCAATCGTCGCGAAATCCTGCTCCAGATCCCAAGGGCAACCTGAAACCGGATCGCGCAGTTTTGCCATGATGCTCGCCAGCTCCGTGAAGGCTGCGGCGGCCTCATCTGGCGTATCTGTATTGACCGTCATCTGCGCCTCCTGCGTCCTGCGGCGTTCTTGCCTTGGGGGCAACGCGGGCGCAAGGCGATTGACATCCCCGCGCTGCCGCGAGACGGGAGACCTTCTTTCAACAGGTTTATGGCCGGAGAGGCGCTCCGGCGGAGTACGAAGACATGAAAGACAGGCTGGCGCTGGTCGGGTTCGAATGGGCCGGGACGCAATTGCGCGCCTGGGCCTTCGACGACGAAGGTGAAATCCTTTCAGCCTACCAGGTTCGGGAGGAGATCGTCGCGGGCCATTCCGACTGGCCGGGCCGGGTCCGTTTCCATCTTGCCGAATGGCTCGGCGAGAATCCGGACGTTCCCGTTCTCGGCTGCGGTGATGTGTCGGCCGCGCTTTTGCGCACGCGTGAGCTTCAGCTGAATGCGCCATTCTCCCTGAGCCATCTGGCCGGACACCTCGGCAATCAGGGCGGCATCCATCTCGTGCCCTGGATCGGCCAACAGAATCCACCGGACCTGACCTGCGGCGCGGAAACCGTACTGCTGGGCCTTGGAGAAGCGGCGGGCACCGTCTGCATTGCCGGGCCGCACACCCAGCATTGCGTTGTCGAACATGGCCGGCTGCTGGAGTTTTCGACTGAAATCACTGCCGAGCTGCGCGATATCCTGTTGCAGCACGGCACGTTGTCCATAGCGGGCTCAGGCCCGCAAACCTTTGATATGAAAGTGTTCCGGGACTGGATCGAGCGCGCCCTGGACACCGATGACAGCCCGCCGGTCTTTTCAGTCGAGGCCGCCATCCGCCAGGGCCGGTTGTTGCCGGAGAACAAGGCCGCCGCGCTGGCGGGCTTGATGATTGGCGCGGACGTCGCGGCGAACTATGATCCCGGCGACGAGGTGCTGCTGGTCGCAGATGGACCCTTGCTCGAGGCATATGGCTTTGCCCTTGATGCCTTGGGCGCCGAAGTGGTCGAAACCTCCGCCATGGAAGCCCTTCAGGACGGGCTCTTCGAAATCGCCGATCTTGCCGGACTGCTCGGCGAGGATTAAGGCGCCTCCCAGACACGCAGGAGTCCGGCCCTTCGATGATCATCACCCCAGAATGTGTCGCCCCGACCGGATGCCTCAATGGCCAGTCCCCGCTGTGGAGCCATGCAGAAGGGTTCCTGTGGTGGGTGGACCAGAAGCGGGCCAAGCTGCACCGCTACAACCCGCGAACAGGCAACACCCGCAGGTATGAACTGCCGGTCCGGCCGAGCCGCATTGCGCTGTTTGACGGCTTGCTGCTGATGGCGGCGGACCGCGAGATCGGATTTTTTGATCCTGCGACCGAGATTTACGAGCGATTTGCAGTCGTTGACGGCGAACCGGAGACCAACCGCACCAGCGATGGCGGCGTTGCGCCGGACGGGTCCTTCTGGTTCGCGACCGAGGACGACGCCGAGCGCGAGCCGGTCGGTACCTACTACCGGTACAATCCGGACCGCACGATTGCGCCAATCCGGCTGCCCTCGGTGATGTCATCGCGCACGTTCGAGTTCTCGCCCGATGGCCGCACATTCTACACCTGCGACTCGGCCGAGTGTGAAATCCTTGCCCATGACTTTGACCCCGAAACCGGCGCCGTCTCGGGCCGGCGCACGTTCGCGTTCACGCATGAGTTCGGCGGAAAGCCCTACGGATCGGCAATCGACCGGGACGGCGGGCTGTGGACCTGCCTGCACGGCGCCTCTCGGGTCGTGCGGTTCACGCCTGACGGCGCCGTGGATCAAGTGATCGTGCTCGCGGCGCCGCTGCCAACCGGCTGCGCGCTTGGCGGCGAAGACCTGCGCACCTTGTTCATCACGACGTCCCGCGTCGGCCTCAGTTTCCCGCAACTCGATTCGCGCCCGCTTTCCGGCAGCCTGTTTGCTGTAACCGTCGACATTCCCGGCCTGCCGGCCCGGAATTTTGGCAAGACGGACTGACGCGCGCTAGGGCCGCGTGTCCATCAGGTTGCGGGCGACCACCATCCGGTGCACTTCGCTGGGGCCGTCATAGATACGCATGTTGCGGATCCGGCCTGCCAACAGGTGCAACGGCATTTCCTTGGTCATTCCCATCGCACCGAAACACTGCATTGCGTGATCGATGATCTCGGTGGCCATTTCGGGCGCGAACACCTTGATCATCGAGATTTCGGTTCGGACGTCCTGTCCGTGATCGATCTTCCAGGCGCAGTCATACGCCATCAGGCGGGCGGCGTGGATCTTCATTGCGCCATCAGCGACCCACCATTGGACCGCCTGGCGCTCCGACAACTTGGCGCCGAAGGTCCGGCGCTGGGGCGCATACTCGCGCATCATGTCCAGCGCGCGCTGCGCCGCGCCGATGCACCAGGCGGCCATCTCCATGCGCCGGGTGCCGAGGCGGATCTGCATCGGGCCAAATCCGTCGCCTTCCTTGCCAAGCAGCTTCCACCCCGGCACGCGGCAATCCTCCAGCGCCACTTCATAGGTGAATTCGCCGCCCAGCATCGGAATGCGTCGCAACACATTGAAGCCCGGCGTGTCCTTGTCGACGAGGAAGGCCGACATGCCGCCGCGTGCACCCTTTGTCTTGTCGGTGATCGCCATGAGAATGGTAAAATCGGCCTCGGCGGCCCGCGTGATCCAGATCTTGCGGCCGTTGATCACCCAGTCGTCGCCATCGCGTACGGCGCGCGTCAACATGCCGGCGGGGTCTGCGCCGGCGCCGGGCTCGGAAATGCCGATGGCTGAAACCGTTTCGCCGCGCGCGTACGGATCGAGATAGGCCGCTTTCTGGCGTTCGTTCACGGTCGCCATCAGCATTCGAAGGTTCGGTGAATCCGGGGGCAGGGTGTAGGTGGCGACGGTCGATCCGAGCGCTTCATTCACCGCGACCAGTGCCACATGCGGCAGGCCCATGCCGCCGGCCTCTTCGGGGGCATCAAGGCTCCAGAGGCCCATTTCCTTAGACACCCGGTCGAGACGTTCGCGTTCGGTGGCGGTCAGGTAGGCGCCTTCGCCGGCGGCGTCCCGCGCCAGGACCGCGCCTTCGAGCGGCATCAGCTCTTCGCGCACGAACCTCTGGACAAGGTCGCGCAGCATCCGGTGGTCTTCGTCGAGTTCGAACTTCATGGTCGGTTCCTCCGGTCATCAGGTGTAGGCCGGGCGCGCGTCAGCGCAATGCGCGGAAGGGCCGACTACGTAGAATCCCGATGGTGTTTCCGGCGTGTTTGGGCCTCAATCTGCCCAAAAACGATATCGGGAGGACATCATGAGCGAACAGGCCACGCCCGTGGCGCCTCAGCGCTTGCCAGGCATCAACACCATCCGGATGGGGGCGCCCGTCGAGTGGCTCGCTGCCGGCTGGCGCGACTTTCTCGCCGCGCCCGGAATCAGCCTTCTCTATGGTTCGGTTCTTGCCGCGATCAGCGCCGGCATCTTCTGGGTGCTGGTTTCCACGGGTTCAGCGAGCTGGTTCTACGTGTTGCTGGGTGGCTTCCTGATCGTCGGCCCGATGCTGGGCATGGGCCTCTATGCGATGGCCCGATCGCTTGCATCGGGCCAGAGGCCTAAACTGCTGGATGTGATTTGGGTGAGGGATGCAGCCCGGAAAGACCAGCTCATGCTCGGGCTGCTGATGGTGTTCCTGTACTTCCTGTGGACCCGGATCGCGCAGGTCATCTACGCCCTATCGACATGGCGCATCCTGAAGGGGCGGGCAGAGTTCCTGCACTTTGTTCTGGCTGAGCCCGGCGGGCAGATGATGATCCTGATGGGGCTTCTGACTGGCGGGGTCGTGGCCTTCTGCAACTATTCGTTGGCCGTCATTGCGGCGCCGATGCTGCTTGACCGGCGCTATGATGTGTTCATGGCGCTCGCGACGAGTGTGCGCGCGGTCAACCGCAACTTCTTCCCGATGCTCTTCTGGGCCTTCCTGATCGTCTTCCTCACCCTGATCGGCATCTCCTTGGCCTTTATTGGCCTGGCGGTGGTCTTTCCGGTGGTCGGAATGGCGAGCTGGCATGCCTATAAGGCGCTGGTGCAGCCCTGAGACCGGCGGCCTGGCCGACGCTCTGAACTTCCCATGCGCGTCACTTGCAGTGCAGCGCAAGGCGCCCCAGATGGTCTAAAGTCGTCGAATCCTGCACATTTACCGTGGACGCGAGCCCATAAACGGGCTACTCGCCCGCCTTTGAAAAACGAGTGATATTATGGCCGACAAGGACCAGAAACCGAAGAAGAAGCGGGTCGGACCTCTGACTTTCCTCGCGCAGGTGCGCGCGGAGGGGAACAAGGTGACCTGGACGACGCGTCAAGAGACCATCCAGGCGACCATTTTCGTGGTCATCATGTCGATCCTGATCGCAATCTTCCTTTTCCTGGCCGATACGCTCATAACGATCTTCGTCAATTTTGTTCGGGGCGCCTGAGGGTGAACTCCGTGAATCCAGACCTGCAGGAGCGCGCTCGGCCCATGCCTGAAGCCAAGTGGTACATCGTCCACGCCTATTCCAACTTCGAGAAGAAGGTCGCCGCCTCGATTCGCGAGCAGGCCGAACGCAAGGGCCTCACCGCCCTGATCGAGGAAATCGAAGTGCCGACCGAAGAGGTCGTTGAAGTCGCGCGCGGCAAGAAGAAGACCGTCGAGCGGCGCTATTTCCCCGGCTACGTGTTGATGAAGGCGCAGCTGACCGACGATATCTACCACCTCGTGAAGGATACTCCAAAAGTGTCGGGTTTCCTGGGCGCGGAAGGCGGCAAAAAGCCACTTCCGGTCCGTCAACGCGAAGTGGACCGGATCCTTGGTAAGTCGACCGACACCTCGGCCGAGCGTCCGCGGCCGAGAATCAGCTTCGAGATCGGCGAGCAGGTTCAGGTCAACGATGGCCCTTTCCAGGGCTTCGAAGGCGCTGTCGAGGAAATCGACGAAGCCAATGGCCGCCTGAAAGTGACCGTTTCGATCTTCGGGCGTGGCACACCGGTCGATCTGGAATTCGACCAGGTCGTGAAGGTCTGACAATCAACGCTGTCAGGCGCGCAGACGGCCTTGAAACCGCCGCCACGCGCCTGTATGCCGAACCGGATTGCCGCCTTAGCTCAGTTGGTTAGAGCGCTGGTTTGTGGAACCAGAGGTCCCCCGTTCAAGCCGGGGAGGCGGTACCATCTCGCCCAAGCCCGTTCGGGCCACCTCAAATCGGGCAACTTTGTGTCCTGAGTTGTACGTGTTGCAAAAGGGCCGCGGTGGGCAAAAAATTCCATGGAATTCTACTCTTTTACGCCGGAATCCTCTCGCAGATTCGGGGAAAACCTATTAACAGACAACTATGCGGCTAAGACCGTATGAACCTGCGGCCGAAGGCAATTCCGTCGATCGGCACACAAAAGGGGATTGAGTATGAAGAAAACTCTGATGTGCGCTACCGCCGCGGCCGCTTTCGCGTCTGCCGGTCTCACTGCACACGCGGAAGGCTGGTACTCCCGCGCTGACCTCCAATACACGTTTGATGGTCGCCTCGACCACGATGCGAAAGTGTCGGGCAATGGCGTCATTGCGGGCGATTCGGATGTGTCCGATATGCTTGGCGCTGATGTCGGCGCTGGCTACGCTTTCGACAACGGCCTGCGCCTTGAAGGCGTTTTCGGCTACCGTAACGGTTCGCTCGAAGTTCCCACGAGCATCGGCGGCACGCTGCCGGGCACGACCGTGAACGCTTCCGGCGATGCCACCGTTCTCGATTTCATGCTGAACGGCATTTATGACTTCAACAAGGATGGCACGATCCGTCCGTACATCGGTGCCGGTGTCGGTGGTGCGCGTGTCAACGCGAAAGCCACGAACCGCGTGGTCGGCACGTCGCCGAACCTCAGCGCTTCGAACGGCTTTGCCGACTCCTCGTCGGGCCTTGCGTTCCAAGGTCTGTTAGGTCTCGGCTTCAAACTGACCGAGCGCATGACCCTCGACGTCGGATACAAGTACTTCCAGGTGGAAGACCTGTCGTTTGATGGCAAACACGGCGGTGTTGACTACACCGGCGACTATACGGACCACACGGCAACAGTCGGTCTGCGCTACGCCTTTGGTGTGACGCCGCCACCGCCGCCTCCGCCTCCGCCACCTCCGCCGCCGCCTCCGCCTCCTCCGCCGCCGCCGGTGGAAGAAGTTGAGACCGTTGCGCAGCAGTGCTCGGCCCTGAACCAAGAGTTCGTCGTGTACTTCGAGTGGGATCGCTCGGATCTGACGAGCCAGGCTGCTGCTGTTATCGATCAGGCCGTCGCGAACATCGCGGCCGGCACCGGTTGCTCGGCTGGTTCGGTCTCGATCGTCGGCCACACCGACACGTCGGGCGGTTCGGCCTACAACGAGAAGCTGTCGATCCGCCGCGCTGACGTCGTTGCGGCTGCTCTCTCCGAGCGCGGAATTGATGCCTCGGTCATCGGCAAAGCCGGTAAGGGCGAAACTGCTCTTGCCAAAGCAACCAACGACGGTGTGCGCGAGCCGCTTAACCGCCGTTCGGAAGTCACGATCGTCGTCCAGTAGTCACTGGAAGGTCGAACAAACTGGCGGCCCGGCAATTTGCCGGGCCGTTTTTGTTTCTGACGTCGGGCCGGCGAGGCCTTGCCGCCCCGTTCGAGCTGTGAAACGTAAGTCGCCATGACAACAGATCTCTCGACTCTTTCACCCGAGGATGAGGCTGCGCGCGAGCGCTTGTACGCGTCCGCCGCCGCAATGATTGACCGGACCAAAGGATGGTCCGCGCACAATACCGGCAGCCTGAACACCGAAGGTCTGCGCCGGTTTGCACCGCGGCTCGCGGAGGCCTTCTCGGCGCTTGAAGCCGAGATACAGCTCAATGATGGTCCGGCCTTCGAATCGGTCGGCGCCGATGGCAAGACCAGCGAGACCCGCACCGGACCGATCATCGAAATGGTCGCGCGTCCGCAGGCGCCGATCCAGATCGTCATGTCCGGACATTACGACACTGTGTTCGCACCAGGCGTTTTCGAAACGGTCACCGATCTGCCGGAGGGGCGCGTCAACGGGCCCGGTATGGCTGACATGAAGGGCGGCATCTGCGTGATGCTGGAAGCCCTCTGCGCGTTTGAAGCGAGCCGCTTGAAGGATCAGCTTGGCTACCGGATCGTGATGACGCCGGACGAGGAGATCGGAAATTTCGCTAGCTCCGACGCGTTGCGCCGCGCCGCATCTTCCGGTGCCCTGATCGGAATGACCTACGAACCGGCAATGGAAACCGGCGCAATGGCGGGAGGCCGGAAGGGCTCCGCCGTGTTCGATATCGTGCTCCATGGACGCGCTGCGCATGCCGGGCGGGCCAAGGAAGAAGGCCGCAGCGCCATCGAAGCGGCGGCGGAGCTCGTCGTCGGGCTTGAAGCGCTGAACAACCAGTTCGACGGCGTCACGTTCAATGTCGGATCGATTGACGGCGGCGCACCGGTGAACATCGTGCCGGATCTGGCGATTGTCCGGTTCGGTGCGCGCGCTCCGGACCACCAAGCCGCCGAGTGGGCGACCCAATCCGTACAGAGACTGTTCGAGCGCGCGGTGTCGCGGGACGGTATCCACGGCCACCTGCATGGCGGCTTCTACAGGCCGCCCAAGCCGCGCAACGGCGCGCAACAAGCCCTGTTTGAAGCTGTCCATTCGACCGGGCGTGCCATCGGGCTCGATCTCGAATTCGTGGATACCGGCGGCGTCTGTGAAGGGAACAATATTTTCGCTGCGGGCGTGCCGAACGTAGACACGCTCGGCGTGCGGGGTGGGCGCATCCATTCGCCGGATGAGTTCGTCATTACCGAGAGTTTTCCGGAGCGGGCGTTGCTTTCGGCATTGCTGCTCAACCGCCTTGCAGACGGCCGGCTGAATGCGCGCCGTATCAAGGACATGATGGGACGCTGACCATGTCGACAACCTACGTAATGCGGCCGTCGCGTCTCGACGACCTTGGGGCGTTGACCGAGCTTGCGGAGATGTCGGGGCCGGGCTTTACGAGCCTGCCAGTGGATGAGCCGATCCTGCGGGAACGGCTCGAGAAGTCGGACCGCGCGTTCCACGGCCGCCAGCGGAATCTTCAGTACGGGAAGTATCTGATGATGATGGAGGAGGTTGCGACCGGGCAGGTCGTGGGGTGCTCCGCCGTCAAGGCCGGGACGGGAATAGACCAGCCCTTCTTCAACTATCGCATCATCACGCTCGCCCAGGCGAGCCACGCAGCCGGAAACTTGCGGTTCGACATGGATGCGTTGGTGCTGACCAATGAATACGTCGGCTACACCGAAGTCGGCACGCTGTTCCTCAAGGCCGATCATCGGGGCGGCGGCGCAGGACGTCTTGCGGCGCAGTCGCGCTATCTTCTGATGGCAGCTGCGCCAGATCGCTTCAGCGACCGGGTGCTCGCCGAGCTGCGCGGCGTCGTCGATGACGAAGGAACGTCGCCGTTCTGGGAGGGCCTTGGCCGGCATTTCTTCCGCATGGATTTTGCCGAGGCCGACCGGCTATCCGCGACGACCGACAACCAGTTCATCATGGATCTGATGCCGCGTTATCCGATCTACGTGGACCTGATTCCGACCGAAGCCCGGGAAGTTATCGGCCGCTGCCACTCGGACGGTGTCGGCGCTTACAAGCTGCTCCAATGGGAAGGGTTCGAGTTCGACCGGACGGTCGATATTTTCGATGGCGGCCCTCTGGTTGCAGCGCAGCGCCGGCATATTCGAACGATACAGGAAAGCCGTGTGCTGACGGTTGAAGTGGGCGACACCGCGTCGGATCCTGAAGCCCGGCAGGGACTTCTGTCCAGCAACCGGTTGCCCGATTTCCGGGTTACACTCGGCCGGTTCGTGCGGCGCGGGGAGACGGGATTGGTGGTTCCCGCTGATGCGCTGGAGGGCCTGAAGTTGAAAGCCGGATCATCGGCGCGCGTCTGGATGCGGAGCAAATGATGGATCACGGCGTATTCATTGATGGCGTCTGGCGCGATGGCCGCGCTGGCGTCTTTTCCAATACCTGTCCGTCCACGGGCGAAACCGTCTGGCAGGGCGCTGCGGCGAATGCGGACGATGTGGCCGAAGCGGTTGCCTCGGCCCGGCGCGCGTTCCGCGATTGGTCACGCCGTCCGGCGCAGGAGCGTATCGCGATCCTCGAACGCTACGCCGACGAGATTGGCAAACGCGCCGAGGCCATTGCGGAAGTGATTAGCCGGGACATGGGCAAGGCGCTCTGGGATTCGCGCGCCGAAGCGGGCACCATGAAGGCCAAGATTGCCGTCTCGATCGCCGCGATGAAGGAACGCGCCGGCGAAAAGACGGAAGCCGCCGCGTTCGGTTCGGCGCAGCTGACCCATCGTCCGCACGGCGTGATGGCGGTGTTCGGTCCGTTCAACTTTCCTGGCCACTTGCCTAACGGTCACATCGTTCCAGCCTTGCTGGCAGGAAATACCTGCGTGTTCAAACCCTCCGAACTGGCGCCTGGCGTGGCGACCTTGATGGCGGAGTGTTTCAACGCAGCCGGTTTGCCGCCGGGCTGCCTGAACATCGTCCAGGGTGGCCGCGAAACCGGCGGCGCCTTGATCGACAACGACATCAACGGTCTGCTCTTCACCGGCTCTGCCGCGACCGGCGTCTTTTTCCACAAGCATTTTGCGGGCCGCCCGGAAGTCATGCTCGCGCTGGAGATGGGGGGCAACAATCCCCTGATCATCTGGGATCCCGCAGACGTGGACGCTGCGGCCGACATCGCTGCGCAGTCCGCTTTCCTGACGACGGGTCAGCGCTGTTCCTGCGCCCGCCGCATCCTCCTTCCGGAAGGTAGATTCGGTGATGCCGTTGTGGAGGCCATCGCTGAACGCGCACGGGCGCTGCGTATCGGCGCGTGGAACGATCCGGAAATCTTCATGGGTCCACTCGTGTCGGAGCGCGCGCGTGATCAGGCGGTGTCCTTCCAGGACAGGCTGCTCTCGCGCGGGGCCGAGCCCGTGCTCGCGCTGACGGCGAGGTCGCAGGGCGGGTTCGTCACGCCCGGCGTGCTGGATGTGACCGGCGCCTCAGATATTCCGGATGAGGAGCTCTTCGGCCCGCTGATGCAGATTGTGCGCGTCAAGGACTTCGACACGGCTATCCAGCGCGCCAATGACACTAAGTATGGTCTGTCCGGCGGTCTTGTCTGCGACGATGACGCGAGATGGGTGGTCGCCTACAACGAGATGAAAGCCGGCATCCTGAACCGCAACCGGCCGACGGCGGGTGCCAGCGGATCCATGCCGTTCGGCGGACCGGGGCTTTCGGGCAATTTCCGTCCGGGGGCATACTATGCGGCGGACTATTGTGCCTGGCCGCAGGCGAGCCAACTGGCGCCGAAAGCGGCGCGCATGACGGCGCCCGGATTTCCGGCCTGAAAGGTAGACGATGGACAACAGCGCGCAGATCGACTCGTGGAACGGTGCCTCCGGCCAGAAATGGGCCCGCGACGCAGATCAGCTTGACGGGATGCTGGCGCCCTTTGCCGAGGCCGTTCTCGCCGCTGCTAAACCTGCCGAAGGTCAGCGGGTGATCGACATCGGCTGCGGGGCAGGTGCCTTGTCACTGGCCGCGGCGAAGCTGGGGGCGAAGGTCACAGGCGTCGATGTGTCAGTTCCGCTGGTCGAGCTGGCGCGACACCGCGCGGCCGAGGACTCGCTCGACGCGCATTTCAATGTCGCCGATGCTTCGGCCTGGCGGCCGGCAGAGCCCGCCCAGCTTCTGATCTCTCGATTCGGCGTGATGTTCTTTGCTGATCCGGTTGCGGCGTTCGTAAACCTACGCGCGGCGATGGCGCCCGGGGGACGGATGGTGTTCGCTTGCTGGCGCGCGTTTGTCGAAAACGATTGGGCCGCCCTCCCGGTCAGGACCGCGCTGCCTTTCCTCAAAGAGGCGCCGGCGCCCGCAAAGCCCGGCACGCCAGGGCCGTTCGCATTTTCGGATCGCGACTTTGTGTCGAATGTATTGGCAAGCAGCGGCTGGGCGAACGTGATCCACACGCCCTGGGACGGCGAGATCCGGCTTCCCGGCAGCAATGCGGAAGACACGGCGAAGTTCATGATGGACATTGGCCCTCTGTCCCGCGCGCTGGCTGATCAGGGCGTTGATCCGGATACGGTCAAACAGGCGTTGATCGACAAGGTGCGCAACCTTGCTGGGGCCAATGGCGATACGCAGTTGAAAGCAGCGGCCTGGATTGTTGAGGCCACGGCATGAAGCCCGCGTTCGAAGTCAATTTTGACGGACTGATCGGTCCCAGCCACAATTATGGCGGCTTGTCCGATGGGAATCTCGCCAGCGCGCGCAATGCGGGCGACGTGTCGAACCCGAGGGAAGCGGCTGTGCAGGGCCTGGAGAAGATGCGCACGTTGGTGCGCGCTGGCCTCGTCCAAGGTGTCCTTCCACCACTCGCGCGGCCGAATTTCGACCTGCTCGCGGCCTCCGGATTTCTCGGCACGGATGTACAGATCATAGAGGCCACCGCGAAGACCGCGCCGCGACTTCTCAAGGCGGCGTACTCGGCCAGCAGCATGTGGACCGCCAATGCCGCAACCGTGTCGCCGTCAGCGGATACGGTGGATGGCCGGCTGCACCTTACCGCTGCCAACCTCTCGACCATGCTCCATCGCAGCATCGAGCATCCTGACACCACGGCCTCGCTTATCTCCATCTTCCCGGGCGAAGACTATTTCGCAATTCACTGCGCCTTGCCGGCCCATTCGGACTTTGCCGATGAAGGGGCTGCCAATCATGTTCGCCTTTGCGCCGAGCATGGGGCGCCGGGCGTCGAGCTATTCGTGTACGGACGTATCGAAGGCGAGTCCGTTGCCGGGTTTCCGGCGCGTCAGACGCTGCTCGCGGCCCAGTCAGTTGCAAGGTCGCACGAACTCGATCCGGCGCGTGTCGTCTTCGCCCGTCAGGCGCGCCGCGCCATCGAAGCGGGGGCCTTCCACAACGACGTGGTTTGCGTCGGCGCCCTGGACACGCTCTTCTTCCACGAGTTTGCCTTCGAGAACACTGCGGGCACGTTGGACGCCCTACGCCGCGCAGCAGAAGGCCGTTTCGACCTGAAGCCGGTCATGGTGCCCGACGCCGAGGTCCCGCTGGCCGACGCGATCTCGTCCTACCTCTTCAATTCACAATTGTTGCAGTTGCCGGGGGAGGACCGCCTCGTCCTGATTGCCCCAGGCGAAACGCAAGAAACACCCTCCACCCGCGCCTATTGCGAAAGGCTCGTGCAGGGCAACGGACCCATCGGACGTGTCCAGTACGTCGATGTGCGCCAATCGATGCGCAATGGCGGCGGGCCGGCCTGCCTTCGCCTGCGCGTGGTCATGACGCAAGACGAACTCGAAAGTTGCCATTCCGGCGTGCTGCTGGATGAAGAGCGGATCGACGACCTGCAGGCCTGCGTCCGCGCCACCTACCGTGACCGGCTCACCCCGGCGGATCTTGCCGATCCTGCGTTTGCGGATGAGTGCCGCATTGCCCGGGAGGCATTATTGGAAATCCTCGAGCTGGACGCCCTCGCATGATCCGGCTCTATGATTACTGGCGCTCGTCAGCCGCATACCGGGTCCGTATTGCGCTGAACCTGAAGGGCGCCTCCTTCGAGTCGGTTCCAATCAACATCCTTCCGGGAGCGGATGAACAGCTCGGCGCCGAGTACCGCGCCCGAAATCCCCAGATGCGCGTGCCCGCCATCGAGGTGGACGGCCGCATCGGTGTGCAGTCGTTGGCGATCATCGAGTGGTTCGACGAGACGCTTCCCGGCCCGGCCTTGCTGCCGAAAGATCCCTGGGAGCGCCTTCAGGCGCGCGCATTCGCCGATATCATCGCCTGCGATATCCACCCGCTGAACAATCTCAGCCCTTTGGCGGTTCTGCGCGAGAAGTTCGGCGCGGATGAAACCGCCATCGGTGAGTGGTACCGGGATTGGATCGTGCGCGGATTCACGGCGCTCGAAACGCTGGCGTCAGAACTGAAGGGTGGCCCATTCCTGTTCGGCGATACGCCCGGCCTGGCGGAAATCGTGCTCGTGCCGCAGGTGGCCAATGCGCACCGCTTCAAAACGGACCTGTCGCCATTCCCACGGCTTGTCGAACTTGATGACAAATGCCGCAAGCTCGAGGCTTTCCGCCTCGCTGCGCCAGAAAACCAGCAGCAGCCCTAGTCCTCGGCGGCTTCCAAGGCTTCGTCCGTTTCGCCCGGGCGGCGGATGTCCACGATCTCGACTTCCTCGAAATCGCCGAGCGGCTCGGCAAGCTTCGAGGCCCGATCGTTCAGCCACGGGATGAGCCCGCTGACTAGGCGCCCACCGATTGTGCCATCGCCGGAAAAGACCGCCTTGCCGCCGCTTCGGCGCAGTTCGATGTCGATCACGCAGCCGTCCTCCGGCTTGTATCGGCGCGAACAGACGTTCGCGGCTTCGAGACCACCGGCAAAGCGCTGCGGGTTGGCGGCATCACCAAAGAAGAGAATTCCGGCAAAACGGTCGCGCAGCAATGGGTCTCCGATGATCGCCTCTGCCACAGCAGCGGGCAGGGGCGCGTCTGCCGCGATCACGAATGCCCGGCCCCGATTGTCCCCGGCAAAGTAGGCGAGCGTTGCTGCAGCCATGTCAGATTCGACCGCCGCGGCGCGCAGATAGGGCGCATAGACCGGTCCAATGGAATCGAACGCTTCGGCCAGATTGTTCAAGCCCTCGGCCGCCTTGTCGCGGCGCTTCTCCAGCGGAGACCGGTCGTCCGACACCAGGGCAGCCTCGCGGGCGAGCAACACCACATCGATGTCCCAACCGGCTTCCCAGACTGCGGGCGGCGGTTTCGCGGGCGAAACAGCCCAGCTGTCGCCCGAGGCATAGTCGAAGGTGGGCAAGGCGGTGCCGGTCACCAGCGGCGCCGGACGTGTCGACCAGACGACGCCGCCAATGGCGATCGCCAACAGGATGGCGGTGACGGCAATGACAAGTTTTCGGTTCATCAAGCTCGGTTCCCGGGTTAGCGGGCCGCGGATCTCAGTCCTGAATAGCCCGGTTGATCCACAGACAATTGGTCAATTGTGGTCGATTTGAGATGTGCCAGCAGCCCCTCTGCCGAAAGGCCAAGGCGGCCCGAACGGATTTCTTCGCACAAGCGCCGGTTGAGACTCTCAACTGACTCGCCCGAGACGCCCAGCAGCGATTCCAGTCGCGCCTGTTCGGCGGCCTCTGCGCCCGGGCGGATCTCCATCTCCCTCAGCACGGTCGCCAGCACGTTGGAGGCGACGCGCGCGTGAAAGGCGGCATGCCCCGTCAACTGCGGCGCAGCGGTCTTGTCGATGAACGCCTTCACCGCCTCGATGAGTTCTTTCGCGGAAGGGGAATCATGCATGGCGGCCGAGTCCTTCGAACAGGTTGATCAGATCGATCTCGTTTTCAGAAACGCGCCGGCCGATGGCCGCCCGCTCGACACTGGGGTCAGCGCCCGTCTTGTAGGCGGAATACATGATCATGCACATCACGCCCCATTTCAGGCTGCCGAGGATCTCCCACCAGTCGATTTCGTCCGGGGTGACGCGCGCGCCGCCGGCCGCCGCATACGCGTCCAGCATTTCCGGCAGGTCGCCGAATCCGCCCACGCGCTTCTCGCTGTGCCCGAAGCGCCAGGAGTTCACGCACACCCAGGCGATGTCCTCACGGGGGTCACCGGTATGTGCCAGTTCCCAGTCCAGCACGGCGCCAAGGCCATTGGCATCCACGATCAGGTTTCCGAGCCGGAAGTCGCCGTGCACCAATACCGGCTTAGCGGGTTTCGGCGCGTTGGCTTTGAGCCAGGAAAAGGCGAGCTCGAACACCGGGCGCGGCAGGTCGAACCCCCGATAGATGGCCTCGTATTTGGCGATCTGGTCTTCGCCGAGACTGCGCGGCAATTCAGGAAGGCCATCGGTCGGCACGGCATGGATGCCCGCCAGTGCCTCGCCGCAATCGCGGGTCAGGCGCGTGCGCGCCAGGGCGAACTCCTCGTCGCGCAGGATCTTGCGGCCCAGCGTTTCACCAGCGACCCGGCGCATGACAAAAGCTTCCCCTAGCGCGCTGCCCGGCGCAGAGACGTACAGAACTTCAGGCACGCGGACGCCGGCTTTCGTCGTCGCGCCCAAGAGCGCGGCTTCTGTTGCGAGCGAGACCGCTTCGGAGCTG
>JBGSKU010000411.1:0-2903 GCA_041741055.1 Hyphomonas sp. | reverse complement strand
GTCAGCTGCAAGGCATAGCCTGCGCCTTGCGACTCGCCGGCCACCACGCGCAGGCCGAAGCCCTGGTCGGTGTCATACGCGGCGGATTTCAGTCGCCCGTCATCGAAGACGAAACTCTCCGACCGGGAGCGCTCGATGTAGAGGTCGGCATCATCTGCGCCGCGGGCGGCGTCGGCGAGGATGGGCAGGGCGTCGGACGCCGCGAAGGGCAAAGGTGTGTCGGTCATGCCCCGAAGATGCGGTGGCCCGCGCCCCGGGGCAAGCGCCTCCCTGTCAATTCGTGGTGACCGTGAACCGGGCCAGCTGCCGTTCGGTCTGCGGGAAGTCGGGGTTCAGTTCCCTGGACTTCACGAAGTCATAATAGGCCCCTTCGGTGTCGCCGGTATGTTCCCGGGCAATCGCCCGGTTGTAATAGGCGGCGTAGAGGTCCTCGGAATTGAGCTCGATCGCCTTGTCCAACGAGACCAGGGCCGACTCATAATCTTTCTTGAAGATGTAGGCGGCGCCCTCGTTCAGCCAGGTGGCGCCCTGGCCGGGTTTCATCCGCTTGGCGATGGCATAGTCCTCCAGCGCCGAATCATACCGGCCCTGGCGCATCCGCAGCACGCCGCGATTGGTATAGGTGGCGGCCTTGTTGGTCAGGTTCAGGGCTTCCAGTTCGATGGCGCGGGAGCACGTGGCTTCTGCATCGGCGGCCCGGCCGAGGCCGAATTTCACAGCTTCATAGCAGTCCCGGGCGATGCCGCCGCCGATGACTGTGACCTGCGCTTGGGCGAAAGGGGCGGCTGCAAGTACGCCGGCAGCGAGAATGAGGGCACGAAACATGGTCAACTCCCTTTGATTTTGTTTCGCTGATCTAGCACGAATTCCCCTGTGCGGCGACGCGCTGCGACAATTTTGAACGCGGAAAAAGCTGGGGTTCGGAACGCGGCTGGTATAGGTACTTCCCGAATCCGAACCGAATTAGAGGTTTTACATCGTGCGACATCTGCTTGCCGCCCTGTCTGCCATGTTGTTTGCCGCACCTGCGTTTGCGGCTCTCCCGGAAGACGGCGCGATCAACTTCCAGCCTGCTGCGACCCGCATTGCGGAACGTGTGCACGAATTCCACAACGTCCTGCTGTGGATCATCGTCGTGATCACCATCCTGGTGACCGTGCTGCTGATCTGGGTCATGGTCCGCTACAACCGGGCCGCCAACAAGACACCCCGCAAGTTCAGCCACAACACCACGGTTGAGGTGATCTGGACTGTCGTGCCGGCGCTGATCCTGGTCGGCGTTGCCAGCCTGTCCTTCCCGAACCTGTTCTACCAGAACGTCACGCCCAATCTCGGCGAGATCGCTGCGACGTCGAAATCGCTGCTGGCCAACGGCAAGACGGCGCAGCACCTGGCCTACACGAAGAACTACTTCCCCGATGCGGCTGAGAAGGGCTTCGTGAACGTCAAGATCCAGGGCAACCAGTGGAACTGGACCTATACCTATCCCGACCTGGTCGATGAAACCGGCGCCGCCGTCGAGTTCGTTTCGAACGGCATCCACAAAGGCCGTCCGGGCGACAAGGAAAACTACGAGTCGCTGACCCGCCGCACGGATTTCGACACCCAGCCGACGAACCTCGCCGTCGATTATCCGATGGTCATCCCGGCTGGCCGGTACATCCGTTACTACACCGCCGCTGCGGACGTGATCCACTCGTTCACGATCCCCGCGTTTGCCGTCAAGACCGACGCCGTTCCGGGCCGCCTGAACGAAGGCTGGTTCCTGGTTGACGAGCCTGGCGTCTATTACGGCCAGTGTTCGGAGCTTTGCGGCATCGACCACGCCTACATGCCGATCGAAGTCCGGGTTGTTCCGCAGGCGCAGTATGACCGCTGGGCCGAGCTGATGAAGGCCGGCGATTATGACGGCGCGGTTGCATCGATCACCACGATTGCCGCGCTCGAGTCCGAGACCCAACTCGCGTCCACCAACTGATTTCAAGAAGAGTACGACCGATGCCCATGGATGAAATCGCCCTCGATCACGGCCACGACGCACACGATCACAAGCCCGGCTTTGTGACCCGTTGGTTCTTCTCGACCAACCACAAGGACATCGGGACGCTCTATCTCGTGTTCTCCCTGATCGCCGGCATTGTCGGCTATTCGCTCTCCGGCCTGATCCGTTGGGAACTGGCTCAGCCGGGCATTGGCCCGATGCTCTGGATCCAGACCAACTTCTTCGGCCTGACCGGCGATGAAGCGATCACCCACGCGAAGCACTTCTACAACGTCGTGATCAGCTATCACGGCCTCATCATGATCTTCTTCATGGTCATGCCGGCGCTGATCGGCGGGTTCGGCAACTGGTTCGTGCCGCTGATGATCGGCGCGCCGGACATGGCTTTCCCGCGTATGAACAACATCTCGTTCTGGCTGACGGTCGGTGCGTTCATCCTTGCCAGTATTTCCATGGTTGTTCCGGGTGGTCCGGGCGGCAACGGGTTCGGCGGCGGCTGGACGTTGTATCCGCCGCTGTCCTCGGCAGCTGGCCACCCCGGCCCGTCGATGGACCTGTTGATCCTGTCGCTGCACACGGCCGGTATCGCGTCGATCCTCGGCGCCATCAACTTCATCGTCACCATCCTGAACATGCGCGCGCCAGGCATGACCATGCACAAGATGCCGCTGTTCGCCTGGTCGATCCTGGTCACGGCCGTCCTGCTGCTGCTGGCCCTGCCGGTTCTGGCTGGCGCGCTGACCATGCTGCTGACCGACCGTAACTTCGGCTCGCAATTCTTCATCGCCAATGGCGGCGGCGACCCGGTCATGTTCCAGCACCTGTTCTGGTTCTTCGGCCACCCCGAAGTGTACATCATGATCCTGCCGGCCTTCGGCATCATCAGCCACATCGTCTCGAC
>JBGSKU010000410.1:0-1769 GCA_041741055.1 Hyphomonas sp. | reverse complement strand
GGTGCGCCGCAGCCATCTCGGCGGGCGCGTCGGGCGCGCCTTTCTGGCAGCGGTGGAGGCCATGGGCTGGGCGCATCGCGTGCCGGGGACGCGGGTTCTCGCCTTCACCTCCGAAGGCCTGCGGAGCTTTGCCGCGGCATTCCCGCTTCCTGCCGGGATCGGCCATGAATCACTTGACCTCGGGCGGCCAAGGACGTAAAGCGCCCGGACGGAATTCAGGGGGCTGCCATGCGCGGCACCCATAGATGTTGTCGGATGCCGGGTACGAAGCCCAGAGAATAAGGAAGAAACCCATGTCTCGCGTTTGCGAACTGACCGGTAAGGGCCCGATGACGGGCAACAACGTGAGCCACGCGAACAACAAGTCGCGCCGCCGCTTCCTGCCGAACCTGAACGACGTCACGCTGATCTCGGACGCGCTCGGCCAGTCCTACAAGCTGCGCATCTCGGCCGCGGCGCTGCGTTCGGTCGATCACCGTGGTGGTCTCGATGCGTACCTCGCCAAGGCCAAGGACGAGGAACTGTCGCCCAAGGCGCTGAAGATCAAGAAAGACATCGCGAAGACCCAGGCCGCTGCCTGAACCCCGCAGCATCGCAGATCCAGGGGCCCCGCTCCGGCTGACGCATTCCGCCCGGTGTGACACGATCTGATAGTTGGGCGGCCGGCCAGGTTGGTCGGCTGTCTTCGTTTCTCAGCGCGCGGCGCACCCGCACCAGGATCCGGAATGCAGGATCATCCGGACCGGAGCGGCGCTTGGCAACGTTCTGCCTGACCATCAAGGTGCTGTTCAAGCTGCCGCTCAGGCAAACGACCGGGATGGTGGCCAGCCTGCCGAAGATGGTGGGTCTGGACTGGGCGGTTCCCGACTACACCACTTTGTGCCGTCGCCGGAAGACGCTGGCCGTGACCATCCCATATCGCGGCTCCAAGGGCCCGCTGCACCTGTTGATCGACAGCACCGGCACCAAGGTCGACGGCGAAGGCGAGTGGCACGCCCGCAAGCATGGCGGCCCCAAACGACGGGTCTGGCGCAAGATCCATCTCGGGATCGACGAGGAAACACTGGATATTCGCGCTGTCGAGATCACTGGGAGTCACATCGGTGACGCGCCGGTGCTGCCTGATCTGCTCAGCCAGATCCCTGCGGACGAGCAGATCGCCAGCGTCACGGCAGATGGCGCCTACGACACACGCAAATGTCACGATGCCATCGCGGACCGCGGTGCCCACGCAGTGATCCCGCCACGCAGAAACGCCAAGCCGTGGAACGCCGACACCACAGGTGCGGTTGCACGAACCGAGGCCCTGCGGGCATCGAAATACCTTGGCAGCGCCCTCTGGCGACGATGGGGCGGATATCACCGCCGAAGCCGCGTCGAGATGTGAGGAGGATCAGAAGACAGTCCGGGGGACTGTTTTCCCGACGATCGGATGCACTGTGTGAAATTGCCGGCCCCGCGGCTCATGGCACGGGACGTCGACCGCCAGGTCGCCGAGCTTCAGGTCCGCATCGCCGTCCTGAACGGCTACACCGCGCTCGGGATACCCGTCACGGAAGCCGTGGGATAGGTCTGTCCGGGGAAAGGCGAACCCTGGCCGTCAGCCCATTTGTGCGAAAAAGAAAATCATATCAATGACCTGCCGCGAATGCCGCGACAGGTTCTGGTTGGCTGTGTCGCGCCGCGCGCAATGCGTCACGCTCCGGCGGGGCCTTTTCGCTTGTGCATCGGGCGGAAAGCGGCACCCGCCCGCCGGGTCTGCGCCATTC
>JBGSKU010000409.1:0-2947 GCA_041741055.1 Hyphomonas sp. | reverse complement strand
CATCAAGCGCGCCATGATCCGCATGCCGGAGGCGCTGGCGGCCGCCGGCCTGACGGCGCGGATGCTGCTGCAGGTGCACGACGAACTGGTGTTCGAGTGCCCGGAGAAGGAGGCGGACAAGCTGATCAAGGTGGCGCAGGACACAATGTCGGGCGCCGATGGCCCTTCGATCAAGCTCTCGGTTCCGCTTGTCGTCGAAGCGAAAGCCGCCGAAAACTGGGCGGCTGCGCATTGACAACCCAGAGCTGCCAAGCATGAACTCGCGGCCATCGATTGGGGGGCGGATTAGCAGAATGGACATTTGGGCTGCAATTCACGACTTCAACGAGAGTCAAACGGCCATTGTCACCATAATGATGCTGATCATTGGTGGTGGAGCTGGCGTTCTTCTTGGATCATGGTTGTTCGGCGGGCGGGTTACCAATCTGAAGGACGCTCTCGATGAGACGCTGACGCTGACCAAGACAGCCATGGACCAACACAGCAGAGATACTCAGGAAAAGCTCAGTGAAATGAATGAGCAGCTCGCTTCTACCATGGCCCTGCTTGGCCAGTTGAAGAGCAGCGTTTCAGATATCCAACAAGATGCTGAGGCCGCAGAAGAAAATATTGGTCCGCAGGCACAACAAGATATCGCACATCTTCGGGGACAGCTGAAGCAACACTGGTATGCCATTCGCGACGAGCTTTGGCTCCGAGCAAACAACCCAGCGATCCACGGCAAAACCCGGCGTCGGTACTCAGGTTTCAGCAATTACGAAATTACAGAACTGATTGCGGCCATGCGCGAAGACAACAACCTTAGCCAACTGGACGCGGAGCGGTTTCAAAGGGCTGCGCATTTGTGGACTTGGCATCGCAACGGTCGCGCGACGTTAGGCGAAAACGACGTCCAACAGATGCGCGATTTCAAATTGCAATTGGTACCGACGCGGAACTGAATATCGTGCAGGCAAATGTCACCGTTTCCGCGCTTCGATTGCCGGTCAATAAAGCAGCGCTCAACTAGACCGACGCGCACTAATTCCCCTACGCACAAACGCATCTTCCGCCTGTCGCGTTTGTAATCTATCGTGAATTCGGGCTCGGGGGAGCGCAAAGGCGGGGCTTGGCGCATGAAGCGCATCATCATCTGCATGGACGGGACCTGGCAAACGCTGAACCAGGCCAAGCTGACCAATATCGCCATCATTGCCCGGTCCGTCGCGCATCAGGACATCCGTCCCGACGGCACGCGCATCCACCAGCAGGTCATCTACAGTGAGGGCGTTGGCTCCACGGTCGGTGCGCTCGAGAAGTCCGGTTTCTTCGGCGGCCTGATCTATCGCACGACGCGGCTGTTCGGCGGCGCCTTTGGCGAAGGCCTCGAAGACATCATCGTCGAGACCTACCTGCGCCTCGCCTTCGCCTATGAAGAGGGCGACGAGATCTACATCTTCGGATTCAGCCGGGGTGCCTTTGCGGCCCGCCGCCTGGCCGGCTTCATCAACACGGCGGGCATTGTCAGCCGGCGCCATGCCGAAAAGGCGCGCGAAGGTTTCCGCCTCTATTACCGGGCACCGCGCGACGATGCACCGGAGGCGGACAAACTCGCCCATGCCGAACAGGCCCGCGCGTTTCGCGCAAAGTATGGCAAGGGCACCCGCACCGAAACCGGTGCGCGGCTTGCACTCGATGCGCCGCCGCCGATCACCTATGTCGGCGTGTTCGATACAGTGGCCCAGCGCGGCGCCAGCGACGTTATCCGCTCTTACCTGACCTCGAAGGACAAGGACCGTTTCCGCCTCAAGAACCGCCGCCTTGCGTCAAATGTCTGTGCGGCACGTCATGCGCTTGCGATCGACGAATGCCGCGCAGGCTTTCCGGTCACGGAATGGGAAGCGCTCGACGAACACAATGATCGCGCCGGACGCGTGGCCTACATGCAGCGTTGGTTCGTCGGCTTCCATGGCGACGTGGGCGGCGGCGGGCGCGAGGAGCTTTCAGCCTGGTCACTGAAATGGATTGCCGAAGGCGCGGCCGCCGAAGGCCTGCGGTTCTATGAAACGGTCGGCGACGACACATCGCCCCTCGCCGATGCCATCGCGAAAGCGACTTACGACGCGCGGCCCGACCGGCCCTCGTTTGCGCGCTCGTTCAGCCTAATCAACTGGCCCATCCGTCCCCGGCAGGTCTGGCCGAAGGTCCGCAGCAAGCAGAAGCAACGCCCGAGCGTGAGCGACCTCGAAGTGTTGTTCGACGAGGCGGTGCTGATCCGCGCGTCGAGACGTGAACTGAAATACCGGCCGGGCGCGCTGCGGCCCTTCCGCAAGGCGATCAACGAATTTGCGAGCGCCGCGAAGGAAACCCTCGCGCCGCCGGGCAATCTGCCGCCACCCGCCTGACCGTCACACGCTGCACAAAATGCCGGACAGGGCCTCCCCTTCCGGTTTTGCGTGTCGTGCGGGTCCAGCGGATGGGCGGTGCCCATGGTTGCGAGGACGAAGGAGAGATTGGGTAGGGTTATTCAATATCCCCGTGGCCACGGAGCACGAAACCCATCCGCCTCCGGTGCCGGCAACGCCATTTGCCAACACCGGACCCGCAGGAGACAAGGCGCGTCACAGCCTTGCCCCCAGCAGAGACACGAGACTAACCCGAAGGGATGTCCCGCCGGATTGGATTTGCGCAGGAATTTGCGGACAGGCACGCCCAGGAGCCGGGGAAGCTGCCGCTTCACGCCTGCATTTTCCCTGCGCCCGCGACAGGTTCAGGTCGTTGGGCACCCTCCCGAGTGGCACGCAAATAAAAAGCGCCCCGGTTTCAGTGTAAGCGGTGCGTAGGCCTCACATCTTTTCAGCTTGCAGGCAGCACTTCTTGTATTTCTTTCCCGACCCACAGGGACACGGATCATTTCGGCCGACCTTTTCGGTTCGCGGCTTGAGCTGATGGTTTGAGAGACGGTCTT
>JBGSKU010000408.1:0-3660 GCA_041741055.1 Hyphomonas sp. | reverse complement strand
GCGCTGGTCGAACAATGGACGACCGGCGCGCACCCGACGACCGTGCTGATCGACACGTCACCCGACCTCCGGGAACAGTTGCTGGCGGCCGGCACGACCCATCTCGATGCGGTGGTCTACACGCACGACCATGCGGACCAGGCGCACGGGATCGATGACGTCCGCGCGCTGGCTATCCGGCAGCGCAAGCAGATCCCGGTCTATTTCGATGCCGCAACACAGGCCAGTCTCACAACGCGGTTCGGCTACATCTTCCAGGGTGCCGGCGGTTATCCGCCCATCCTGGACGTCCAGCCTGCCGTGAGCCCTTATGAGCGGTTTCAGGTTCCGGGCCCGGGCGGCGCTGTGGAATTCCTGCCTCTCGACATGGAACATGGTCGCATCCGCTGCCTTGGCTTCCGGATGGGCGATGTTGCTTACTGCAATGACGTGAACGGTCTGCCGCAGCGTACGTTGGACGCGCTGACGGGGCTGGATACGCTGATCGTCGATGCGCTTCGCTACACGCCGCATCCGTCGCACGCGCACTTGGAGTTAACGCTGGCCTGGATTGCGGAGCTCAAACCGCGCCGGGCGATCCTGACAAACCTGCACGTCGATCTCGACTACCGCACGCTTCAGAATGAATTGCCGGACGCCGTCGAACCCGCATATGACGGCATGCAGATTGAGTTCAGCGTCTAGAGCGTCGGAGGGGAGTGGACATCAGGCTCCGTTGAACGCCAACGAACAACCGTGAGGCCAACTGTATGCCCCAGCGAATATTCGGCTTTCCCATAATATTGATTATGCGAACGATGGGTCTCTATGTGCGCAATGCCTTGGATTTCAAGGATTTGCGATTTCGAGCGCGCGTCTGACGTCGCAGAACTGGACTGTGGCGCAGGTCTCCATCGGCTGCGCCATTGATGGGCCAGACCAGACCGATTCACCCTTGCTTAACCGCGACGACTGGCCCCTTCCCCAACACCGGGCCCCATCATTCTGCCGGCAACAAACCCCTGCGAATGAAGTCTGCCCTCAGCCAGTCTTCATCCTCATCTGGTGAAATCAGTTCGGATCCCTTGAAGACGCCTTCGGCATGCGCGATGGCGGCAACGCGGCCCTGACCATTGAACAAGGTATAGGGTAAGTCTGCCGAGATGGGGTCTGTATAGGCTTCTTCGGCTGGAATGATCTCCCAGCCGCGCCGGCGCAATTCCTTTACCAGATCGCCGACGAACAGGGCCGCCAGGTCGTTTTCATGCAGCAACAACACGTGCGCAGGTGACCGCCCAAGCGTCGCTTGTGCGATCCGGTCGTAGAACTCAACATCACCCACGAGCGTGTCAACATAGGCCGCGCCAAGCGCGCCCATGTCCACGGGATGTCCGTTTTTGATCGCCTCTGCCGCAAGCGCATTCATGTACCAGTCGTAAGTGTCTACAGTCACGTAGCCGGACCGTAGGCCGCGCGCCTCCAGACCCGCACGAATGGCATCACGCTTATCCGTTGTGCGCCCCTCATCGAGATAAGGATACCGGAAGAACGGCGACGTGTTCCCGTAGTCCGACAGGATGGACGCCGCTGCATCAATTCCCGCAAGGTACTCATCCGTGTCGGTGCCGCTCAGCCCGGCATGGGTGTGCGTATGGTTTGCCAACTGGAAGCCCGCCTCCGCATAGGCTTTGAGCCGGGCCGGGCCCTGCGGCTGGTCCGCAATGTTTTCAGTCAGGACGAATAGCATCGCGCCGTGCACATCGGCGTCCGCGAGAGTTGCAATCAAACGCGCCGTGCGCTCATCTCCGGTCAGAAAGGCGCCGTCTCCCAAAGGCGCGTCGTCAAAGGTCAGCGCAATTTGGCCGCGCGGCTCTAGCTCTGCCTGGCCGGTTCTTGCGCCTGTGTGGCAGGCTACCAGACTTGAAACCGCAATCAGCAACGCTGCCAATCCGGCGGGGCGCAACGCGCTCACTCCCATTCGATCGTGCCGGGCGGCTTTGACGTTATGTCGTAGACGACACGGTTCACGCCCTTGACCTCGTTGATGATGCGTGTGGCCACTCGGCCAAGGAACGCGTGATCGTAGGGATAGTAGTCAGCGGTCATGCCATCGACACTGGTCACCGCGCGCAGCGCGAGCACCGCTTCGTAGGTGCGCACATCACCCATGACGCCAACGGTGTTCACCGGCAGCAGCACGCTGAAGGCTTGCCAGATCTCGTCGTACAGGCCCGCCTTCCTGATCTCGTCGATGTAGATCGCGTCGGCCTTGCGAAGCGTGTCGGCTTTCTCGCGGGTGATCGCGCCGGGAATGCGGATGGCGAGCCCGGGGCCCGGGAACGGATGCCGCCCCACGAATGCGTCCGGCAAGCCGAGCTCGCGGCCGAGGGCACGCACTTCGTCCTTGAACAGTTCGCGCAGCGGCTCGACGAGCTTCATCTTCATCCGCGCCGGCAGGCCGCCAACATTGTGGTGGCTCTTGATGGTCATGCTCGGACCGCCGCTCACCGAGACGCTTTCAATGACGTCCGGATAGAGCGTGCCTTGCGCCAGGAAATCCGCGCCGCCGATCTTCTTCGCCTCTTCGTCAAACACGTCGATGAACAGGCCGCCGATGATCTTGCGCTTGGCTTCAGGGTCCGTGACGCCGGCCAGCTTGCCCAGGAACAGCTCGGACGCGTCCACGTGGACCAACGGGATGTTGTAGTGCTCGCGAAACAGGCTGACGACCTGTTCGCTTTCTCCTGCGCGCATCAGGCCGTGGTCAACATAGACGCAGGTCAGCTGGTCGCCGATGGCCTCGTGGATCAGCACAGCGGCCACCGAGGAATCAACGCCGCCCGACAGGCCGCAGATCACACGGCCCTTGCCGACCTGCGCGCGGATCTTTTCGACGGCTTCCGCACGGTAGGCCGCCATGGTCCAGTCGCCTTTGAGACCCGCGACGCCATGAATGAAGTTGCGCAGGATCTTTGCCCCATGGGTCGTATGGACGACTTCCGGGTGGAACTGCGTGCCGTAGAAGCGCCGCTCGGGATCAGCGATCACAGCGTAGGGCGCGCCGGGCGACCGGGCGATCACGCCGAAGCCGGGCGCCATTTCAGCGACGTGGTCGCCATGGCTCATCCAGACTTGTTCGTGATTGCCACCCTCGAACAGGCCGTCGAGGAACGGATCCTTCACGACAGGCTCGATGAAAGCCCGGCCGAATTCACGGCTGGTGCCACCTTCGATCCGGCCGCCGAGCTGGTGCATCATCACCTGCTGGCCATAGCAGATGCCGAGCACCGGGATGCCGGCCTCAAAGATCGCCGTATCGGCCATCGGGGCATCATCCCAGTAAACGCTGGATGGCCCACCCGACAGGATGATCGCTTTCGGGCCGTAGGCCTTCAGGAATGCGGCGTCCGCCTTGTTATACGGATGGATTTCGCAATAGACGCCGCTTTCGCGCAGGCGCCGTGCGATCAGCTGGGTCACCTGGCTGCCGAAATCGACGATCAGGACGCGTTCGTGGCTTGCATCAGTCATGCGGCGCCTTAGCCCGGCGCAGCGGATTCGTCCATATGGATCAGACGCGGCGCTCCAGCAGCGCAAAGAAGAAGCCGTCGGTGCCAGCGCGGCGCGGGGTGAGCCGCACGCTGCCTGTAGGCCCACGGAACTTGCGGACGACGCTGGCGC
>JBGSKU010000407.1:0-1822 GCA_041741055.1 Hyphomonas sp. | reverse complement strand
GGCGCCAACCCGGTCAGCTGGTTCATCCCCTGCCACCGGGCCCTTGCAGCCGATGGCCTCCTGCATAACTATCACTGGGGTGTGGCACGCAAACGCGCCATGCTTGTCTACGAACGCGCCCACACGGCCTGATCCCGGATCCCGGGCGGCCGCGCGCCGAACCCGGAACCAGAGCCGCCCGCCATGCCTGTCTACATCGCCCTCGTCATTGCCGTGGTTGCCTGGGGTGTCCTGCTCGGCCTGCGCTGGAAGAAGGCGAAGGACTTTGCGCCCGAGCTGCTGCAGGCCCGCAAGAAGAGCGGCGAGCTCCCGGAGGCCGTGAAGGAAGACGAATTCACTGACCTCTACCTGCGCGCCGAAGGCCCCCGTGCCAGCACCTATATCTACGCCTGCGCCGCGTTCATGACGGTCTCGCTGGCACCCATTTCGACGATATTCAACACGGTCTGGGACGCGCTGTGGACGCTTTCCGGCCGCTCGCCTGTGTTCGAGCAGGGCACCCTGATCCACACGTTCAGTTTCTTCCTGGCCGTGATGGGAATCGCCATCGGCCTGCTCGCCCTCGCCATGCACCGGTATTACACGCTGATGCCGCCCAACCTGAAACAAGTGATCCGCAACCTGCGCGAGGCCCATTCATGAGCACACAATTCCTGCACACGATGGTGCGCGTCGGCGATCTCGGCGCCGCCCTGCGCTTCTTCTGCGACGGGCTCGGCCTCTCCGAAATCGGCCGCTACGACAATGAAGGCGGCCGGTTCACGCTGGTCTTCCTGGCCAGCCCGGCCGACATCGCGCGCATGGGCGGCATCCCGAAAGGCGTCAGCCCGACCCAGATGGACATCCCGATGGTCGAGCTCACCCATAACTGGGACGAAACGGACTATGCCGGCGGGCGCAATTTCGGCCACCTCGCCTACCGCGTCGACGACATCTATGCCGCTACCCAGCGCTTCGCCGATCTCGGCGTCCCCATCAGCCGCCCGCCCCGCGATGGCCGGATGACCTTCGTGCGCTCGCCGGACGGTATCTCGGTCGAACTCCTCCAGAAGGGCGAGGCCCTGCCCCAGCAGGAGCCCTGGGCGAGCGCCCCGAATATCGGCGTCTGGTGATATCGGACCTCAGGACTACCCCTTTCCCTCCTCAGTTCGCCCCGCAGTGCCTCTCGCTGCGGGGCGTTTTTTTGCCCCGGAAACCGCGTGACGGACGCGCGAACCCCGCTAATGTCGCCGCAAAACCGGAGGAAACCCCATGACCGCGATTGCTGCTGCCACCCTTTATGCCGGCCTGTTCGGCCTTCTGATGATCCTGTTGAAAGGCAATGTCGGCCGTGTGCGCACGTCCGAAAAGGTCGGGTTCGGGGACGGCAACAACGAGGCGCTGCAACGCGCCATCCGGGTTCAGGGCAATGCGGTCGAGGACGTGCCGGTGGTACTGGTCGGCCTGCTCGCGCTTGGCCTTATGAATGCGCCTGTCCTCTTGATCCACGGACTGGGCGCAACCTTCCTCGTTGCCCGCGTCCTCCACGCCATCGGCCTCGGCGGCTCCTCGGGCGGCAGCCCGGGCCGCATGTTCGGCACGCTCCTGACGCTGCTCGTGATGCTGGCCACCGCCGGCGCCTGCATCTGGTTCGCGTTGACCTGACCGGTCCCGGAACCTTCTGTTCCGATCTTCACTTGGGTGTTAGCGTAGCCGCCAGCCGCGCATGAGCCGCGGCATCAGACAAATCAGGGGAGACATCAGGATGCACAGGACAATTTTCTGGACCGTCGCCGCGCTCGGGCTCGCGGCCTGCGCGCCCGCCGGCGTGAAAGACACCGCC
>JBGSKU010000406.1:0-4471 GCA_041741055.1 Hyphomonas sp. | reverse complement strand
AGCCCCGCATGCATCTGCTCCTGCGCGAAGGGTGCCTGCCGCCAGCGGAAGTAGCACACGGCCTCGGCCCCATGCGCGAAGGCCTCCCATGTCCAGAGCCGGACCATGCCGGGCAGCGGCGCGGGATTGTAGGGGGCCCAGTTCACCGGGCCGGGCTGCTGTTCCATGATCCACCAGCGCCCGCGCCCGACGGCGCGGTAAAGGTCATGGTGGAAGGCCTGGAAATCCGGATCGCCCTGCCGGGCGAAGTGGCGCTGCTCTTCGGCGCTTGCCCCGACACGGTCCTCAAGAAAGCCCAAGGGATAGCTGTCCCAGGACGCGATATCGAGATCGGCGCCAACGTCGAAATGGTCGAACTCGGTCACCCGGCCCATGTAGTTGTGCGCGATGGGCGCATCGGAATGCGCGCGGATGATCTCGGTCTGCGCGCGGTTGAAGCGGACGACCTGAGCCGATGAAAACCGCCGGAAGGCGAGGCTGTGTGCCGGATTGGGTTCGGTCACCGTAAGGTTGGGCAGGTCGATATCGTCGAAATCGGCGTAGTCCATCGACCAGAAGACATTGCCCCAGGCGTGGTTGAGCGCGCCGATGTCGCCGCCATTGCCGCCTTTCGCGGGGAACTGCCCACGCAGCCAATCGCGGAAAGCGCGGCGCGCGGCGTCGGAATACGAGATGACGGTATCGTGGCAACCGTATTCGTTATCCGTCTGCCATGCCCCGACTTGGGGGTTCCGGCCATAGCGGCGGGCAAGCGCCGTCACGACGCGCCGGCATTCTTCCAGATAGCCGTCATGGCTGAAGCAGTAATGCCTGCGCGAGCCGAACTTGCGGGGCCGGCCCGCGGCATCGACGGCCAGCATGTCGGGGTGGCGGTCCAGCACCCATTTCGGCGGCGTCGCCGTGGGGGTCCCCAGAACCACCTTCAGCCCCGCCGCGCCAAGTGTCTCGATCGCTCTGTCGAGCCAGGCCCAGTCGAAGCGGCCGGGCTCGGGTTCGATCCGGCCCCACGCGAATTCGCCGATGCGGACCCAGACCAGGCCAGTCTCGGCCATTCTGCGGGCGTCATCTGCCCACTGACCCTCGGGCCAGTGTTCGGGATAATAGCAAACGCCAAGGCATCGACGCATGGCAGTCATATCCGGACCTCCGGATCGGCGAGACCCGCAACGGTGAGCGGGGTGGTGTAGGTCTTGCCGGCGGCGTCGCCGGCAACCCCGTCTGCGGCAGTGGTGACATACAGTGTCTTGAGATCGGCGCCACCGAAGGCAGGGCACGACACTTGCGGCGTCGGGATGCGCACGGTTTCCAGAAGTCGCCCGTCCGGGGCGTAGCGCACCACGCGCGAGGCGCCCCATTGCGCGTTCCAGAGACAACCCTCGCTGTCCACGACGGAACCATCTACGCCAAGATCATCGCTATGGCCGACATCCAGGAACACCTGTGCCCTGCCTTCGGGCCAACCGTCAACGGCGGCAAGCGGCTGACGCATGATCTTGCCCACCGTCGTATCGGTATAGAAGGCGGCGCTGCGGTCCTGCGCAAAGCAGATCGAGTTGCTGATTGTCACGTCCGTTACCAGCTTGCGCAGCACGCCCCGGTAAAAGCGGTAGATCGCGCCAGCCCCCGGCTCCGCCTTCTTGCCCATCGTCCCGATCCAGAACCCGCCCCAGGGATCGGCGCGGCCGTCATTCGAACGTGTCACCGGCATGTCGGCCTCAAGCCCCGCGACAAGGCTGCGCTCACCCGTGCCTATGTCGAAACGGTAGAGGCCGGTCTCGCTCGCGATCAGCAGCGCGTCCCGGTCGATGCGGCCGGCCGCCGACACATGCTCGTCGAACTGCCAGTGTCGCTCGGCGCCGGTGCCCTTTGCGTAAAGCCGTTTTCCGAGAATATCGAACCAGAAGAGCTCCTGCCGCCCGGGATGCCACATCGGGCCTTCACCGAGCGCGCAGCGGGTATCGGAGAACAGCTTGACGCTCATGCCGCAAAGACCTCGTCATAGGCGGCGACGATCGCACGGGCGCACATCGCCACGTCTTCGGCTGTCATGCCGGGCTTATAGATGGCCGTGCCGAGGCCAAATCCGGTGACGCCCGCCTTCCGCCATTCGGCAAAATCCCCCGGCCCCACGCCACCCACGGCATAGGTGCGCGTGCCCTTCGGCAACACCGCACCGATCGCCGCGAGGCCCGCAGCGCCCAACTGGCTTGCCGGGAATATCTTGATCCCGTCCGCCCCCGCTCGAAGTGCCGTGAAACATTCGGTCGGCGTGAAGACCCCGGGATAGGAAAGCATGCGCGCGGCCTTGGTCGCGCGGATGACTTCGGGATTGCAGTCGGGCGAGACGACCATCTGCGCGCCGATCCGGGCCAGTTCAGCGACTTCACGGGTGCTCAGAACCGTACCCGCGCCGATGACGGCCGCTTCGCCAGCAAGAGCACAGATGCGCGCAATACTGTCAAACGGGTCGGGCGAGTTCAGCGGCACTTCGATCCGGGTGATCCCGGCTTCGATCAGCGCCGTCCCAATCACCTCGGCCTCGGTGGGGCGGATGCCGCGCAGGATCGCGATGATTTCGCGGGTCATAGGGCGTGCTCTCTCAGTTCGGCGTAGGCGGCACGGAGGCCGTCCAACGTGATGTCCTCGGCGCTGACGATGCGCGGTGCCGCCCCCTGCGCCGTCAACGCTGTGCGGTAGGCAGCGGCAATGCCGCTTTCGCCGACGATCACGATGTCGCGGCCAAGCCAGTAGGGGCGGGCGGCAGCCAGTTCCACGCCGATCAGCAGGCCTGACAGACGCGAGCGCGCAACGGTCGCGTCCAGCCCCGCCAGAAGTGCCTCTGCCCGAAGCGCGAAGAGATCGCCCGCCAGCGCCTGCGGTCGCGAGATTGCCTGCGCCACGGCACTCACGAAGCTTCGGGGGTCGAACCCCGAGGCCGCCACAGAGTGACGCAGGACGGACTGGCCAGAGAGCAACGCAAAAAGCTCGCCCGTCATGAAGGTTCGGAAACTGACGACTTCACCCGCGCTGACATGTGCCCATTTGCAGTGCGTGCCGGGCAGACACAGGATGCCGTCGAAGTCCGGTTCCGACGCAAGGAACCCAGCGATCTGCGTTTCCTCGCCGCGCATCACATCGGCTGGCGAAGCCTGGCTCAGACCGGGGAGGATATAGACAGAAAGCCGCGCGCGCTCGGTGCGCACATGCGTCGCCTGCCTGATGCGCGGCGGCGCGCTTGGGACCGGCAGATAGCGTGCCTCGGCCCAGCCCTGTCGTGAGCCGGCCATCCCGCAGCAGATGACGGTCAAGTGTCCTTCGGCCGGCAGATCGTTCTTCAGCAGGTCGAGAAGCACCGGCTCGAACTCTGCGGGCGAGAGTCTGCCCATGCCCATCTCCGAGTCGGTGCGGCCAAGGATGACCCCGGCGCGGGTCATCCCCCACAGGCGCAGGTGTGACGTCCCCCAGTCTGCGGCGATCCAGTCGGGATGGACGGAAGGGGCGTTCATCCCGTCACCACGACGCCGCCGTCGATGACGAGCGCCTGACCCGTCATCATTTTCGACAGCCCGGAGGCCAGGAAAAGCACGCCGCCGACGATATCCTCTGGCGCGAGCGTGTCCTTCAGGCATTGACGGTCGAGATGGGCGGCAAGCCCTTCGGGCGTCACCCAAAGCTCTTTCTGCTTCTGCGTCAGGACCCATCCCGGCGCCAGCGCGTTCACGCGGATGCGGTCCTGCCCGAATTCGCGGGCCAGCGTGCGGGTCATGCCGTTGATGCCGGAATTCGCCGTAACGTAAAGCGGATAGCCCGCGTTGCCCATCATGTAGCTGATCGAAGAGAAGTTGATGATCGATCCGCCGCCCGCTGCCTGCATCCCCGGAATGACGGCCTGTGCTGCAAAGAAATAGGCCTTGAGATTGATCGCCATCGACCAGTCCCAGAATTCCTCATCGGTCTCCAGTGTCTTGTGGCGTTTGTCGTTGGCGGCATTGTTGACGAGGACAGTCACCGGTCCGTGCGCCTCGGTCGCCCGATCGATGGCGGCTTTCAACGCGGCGATGCCGGTGATGTCGCATGGAATGAACAGCGGACGTCTGCCGGTTTCCTTCTCCATCGCGTCGCAGAATGCGTTGGAGTCCGAGCGCTGCACGAAGGCGACCTTCGCGCCCTGCCGCAGGAAGCCCTCGGTCAGACTGGCCCCGATGCCGGACCCGCCGCCGGTGATGAAGACCGAGGCATCCTTGAGGTCGTGGAATGTCGCTGGCAGTTGCATCAGTGACTCTCTCGCGTGACGGGACGCGTATCCTTGCCGACAAGAAAGTCGAGGTCGGCCCCCCGGTCGGCCTGCAGGACATGATCGACATAGAGCTTTGCGTAGCCGCGTTCGTAGCGCGGTGCGTCCGGCACCCACGCGGCCCGGCGGCGGGCAAGCTCGGCATCGTCCACCAGCAGCTCGAGCACGCCTTGCGAC
>JBGSKU010000405.1:0-4104 GCA_041741055.1 Hyphomonas sp. | reverse complement strand
TGACGATGCCGTCCACGATCCGTGTGCGCAGCAGGTCCGGGCCGGTGATCCCCATCGCCTCGGCGGCATCCTTGGCCTTCGAGGAGTCGCGATAGAGGATCGAGGCACAGCCTTCCGGCGAGATCACCGAATAGATGGCATATTCCATCATCAATACGCGGTTGGCCGCCGCGATGCCGATGGCGCCGCCGGACATGCCTTCCCCGATGATCAGTGTGACGAACGGAACGCCGAGCGACAGTCCGCGCTGGGTGCCGCGCGCGATGGCTTCCGCCTGGCCGCGCTCTTCACCGCCCTTGCCCGGGTAAGCGCCGGCCGTATCGGGGAAGCTGAGGACCGGCATGTTGAACTTCTCGGCCAGGTCCATCAGACGCACCGCCTTGCGGTACCCTTCGGGGTGCGCCATGCCGAAATTGTGCTTCAGCCGCTTTTCTGTGGTGCGGCCCTTCTCGTGGCCCATGATGACGACCGAACGCCCGCGGAAACGCGCCAGGCCGCCGATGATCGCTTCGTCATTGCCGAAATGACGGTCGCCGGCGAGCTCTTCGAAATCCTCGAAAATGTTGGCGATGAAGTCGGAAAAGTGCGGCCGGTCCGGATGACGCGCCACCTGCGTAATGCGCCAGGCGTCGAGGTCGGAATAGATCTGCTTGAGCTGCTTGGCCGACTTGGTCTTCAGCTTCGCGAGTTCGTCAGTGATCGAGGGGCCGTCCTTGCGCGCAGCAAGGGCTTCCAGCTCGGCAATCTTCGAATCGAGTTCGGCGATCGGCTTTTCGAATTCAAGATAGGTAGCCATGAGCGGTTCCTAGCAATCTGCCAGCGGTTCGCCTAGCCGGGTTATGACGGAAGCACTTTTCCGAGCATCACGACCGCCGGAAGGATCAATACCCCCAGAAGGACCGGAAACACAAAGAAAATCAATGGCAAAGTCAGCTTGGCCGGCAAGGCCATGGCCTTCTCTTCGGCATAGAGGATCCGGCGCTGGCGCATGTCGGCGGAGAAAACCCTGAGGGTCTGACCGAGGCTGGTGCCCATTTCCTCCGCCTGGCGGAGCATGGTGGCGAGCGATCCGGCCTCCTCGATTCCCATCCTGTCCGCAAAGGCGCGCCAGGCGGTCTTGCGTGCCCGGCCGGCCCGCAGTTCCAGCGACAGCGTGCGCAGGTGGATTGCGATGACGGGGTGGCGCAGTTCCAGTTCCTCGCCGACGCGCTGAACTGATGCGTCAAGGCTGAGTCCGGCTTCGACGCAGGCGACCATCAGGTCCATCATGTCCGGAAAGCCGAGCGAGCCGGCTTGCTTGCGCTGCTTGATCTTGGAGTCGAGGTACATGCCGGGTGCGGCAAGTCCCAGCAGCACCAGAAGGATCGATGCCCCGACGGGCGCATATTTCGGCAGCCCCGCAAAGTAAGGCAACGCAAACAGCAGCGCGACCTGCGGAATGACCACGCAGACGAAACGCGCCGCAAAGTAGCGCGACACGGCATTCTGCTGCGGAAAGCCGGCAAGGTTCAGCTTGGCGCGGATGGCGCTGACTTCGGCGCCCTCGGTCGGGCCGGCATTGTCGGCGAAGCCCATCACGGCGCGCCCGATGCGGCTTTCATTCTTGCGCGGCTCGGCCGGCGATTCCTTGCTGCGGCGGATCAGTCGGCGGTTCACATCCTCATCGGCCTGCCGGTTGCGGATGAAGGACACGATCGCCGGGATAGCGGCAAGCACGGCCAGAAAGAACATTGCGGCGGGAATCATGGACCCGGAAAAGATCGTCATGCGCGTCTCCGGATCACATCTTGAAGTTGATCATCTTGTTCATCACGATGTTGCCGATGATCATCCAGACCAGCAGTCCGGAAAAGCTGTACTGGATCATCGGCTCGTGAATCACGTTGCCATAGAATTCCGGCCGCATCATGTGGATCGCGCCCATGACGAGGAACGGCGCGGACGTCAGGATCATCGCAGATGTGCGCCCTTCGGAAGACGCCGCGCGCACCTTGAGACGCATGGTCTGCCGTTCACGGATGGTATTGGTGTTGGCCTTGAGGAGTTCGGTCAGGTTGCCGCCCGTCTTTTCCTGAAGGCGCACGGTCGCGGCGAACAGCTCGACGTCGGGATCGCCGCAACGCTCTGCCATGCGCTGCACGGCGTTGGTGAGCGACATGCCATAGGAGACTTCGTCGGCTGTCATGCCGAATTCCGTGCCAATGGGGTCCGGCATTTCACGGGCGACGAGGCCGACCGCGGTCGCCACGGGGTGACCGGCTTCGAGGCTACGGCAAACGATCTGCAGGGCGTCCGGAAGCTGCGCGGCGAGTTTCTTGGCGCGTGCTCCGGCCAGATGCTTGATCACGCCGATCGGCCCGAACACCAATGACAGGACATAAACCGGAATCGCAACCCACAACCCGCCCGCATAGTACCAGCAGAGCCCGGCTGGGATGAGCGAGCCCGCGGCAGACATGGCGGCCCATTTGAGCGGCTCGAACTTCAGGCCCGACCGCACGATCAGTTGGTTGAGCCAGCGCAGAGACATGGCCAGATTGCCATCCTTGTCGAGGCCCCGGCTCTTGCGCAGCTCGATCATCGCCTCGTTGTGCGTGGCGTAGCGGTCCTTGAACTGGAGGCGGCGGTTCACGATGCGCTGCGTTTGCGCTTCGGTGATCAAGCCGAGCACCGACTGGATCGCCATGAATACGGCACCGATGGCCATCACCGAAGGGATGATGAGCATTGTGTCGAAACTCATGAGATAAGGCAGGCCGAACACGCGCTGTCTCCGGTCAGAAGCGGCTGGACGGATCGAACAGGCCGGCGGGCATGAACACGCCCCGGCGCTCCATTTCATCCAGGAATTTGGGGCGCAGACCCGTCGCCACGAAATGGCCCTGCACCTTGCCATTGTCGGCCGTGCCGGTCCGCTCGAACTTGAAGATTTCCTGCAGCTGGACCACCGAGCCTTCCATGCCGGTGATTTCGGCAATCGACACAACCTTGCGCGAACCGTCGGACAGGCGCGTGGCCTGGACGATGAAGTTCACGGCCGAGGCGATCTGTCCACGGATGGCCTCTTCAGAGATTTTCATGCCGCCCATCATCACCATCTGCTCGAGACGCGTCAGCGCATCGCGCGGGTTGTTGGCGTGGATCGTCGCCATCGAGCCTTCGTGGCCCGTGTTCATGGCTTGCAGCATGTCGAAGGCCTCTTCGGAGCGCACCTCCCCGAGGATCACCCGGTCCGGGCGCATGCGAAGCGCGTTCTTGACGAGTTCACGCTGGCGGATCTCGCCTTTGCCTTCGATGTTGGGCGGGCGCGTTTCCATGCGGGCCACGTGGGGCTGCTGAAGCTGGAGTTCGGCGGCATCTTCGATGGTGATGAGGCGCTCATCCGGGCTGATCGCGGAGGACAGCGCGTTGAGCAGCGTCGTCTTGCCCGAACCGGTACCGCCGGAAATCACGGTGGAGGCCCGGCACTTGACGGCGCCGAGAATGAAGTCCGCCACCGGACGCGGAATGGCACCGAAGTCCACCAGCTTGTCCATCGTCAGCGGCGATTTTGAAAATTTGCGAATCGAGACCAGCGGGCCGTCGATGGCGATCGGCAACACGGCAGCGTTCACGCGGCTGCCATCCAGCAGGCGGGCATCGACCAGCGGCTGGCTTTCATCCACGCGGCGGCCCACGGCAGCCACGATACGCTGGACGATGCGCAGGAGGTGGTCGTTGTCGGCAAAACGTACGGGCGCAAGCTGCAGCTTGCCGTGGCGTTCGACATAGACCTGATTGCATCCGTTGATCAGGATATCCGCAATGGAATCGTCTTTCAGAAGCGGTTCGATCGGACCGAGGCCCGTCATTTCGTCCATCACCGCATCGGCGAAGGAGGCTTCCTCGGCCGAGGAAAGTGCCATCTCGTCCTTGCGGATGATTTCGCCGATGATCGCGCGCACGCGGCGGCGCATCGTTTCGTCATCCAGCTTATCGAGCGCCGAGAGATCGAGTTCATCGATCAGCTTCGCATGTACCCGGAGCTTGGCGTCAAGAAGGTCGAAGGCGGCCGTCTCGGCCTTGGTGCGCTGCGCCGGCGCCGCTGCAGGCTGCGGCGCGGGA
>JBGSKU010000404.1:0-7431 GCA_041741055.1 Hyphomonas sp. | reverse complement strand
CGCAAGGTTGATGTCGCGCACGGCGGCCGCATCGAGCTTGTAGTCTTCCTGCGCGATGGTCGTGGCCGAAAACGTATTGGTCTCCGAAATGTCCGCACCCGCACCATAATAGGCATTGTGCAGGTCGGTCACGATATCCGGCCGCGTCAGGCAGAGGATGTCATTGTTGCCTTTCATCTGGCCCACATGACCCGCGAAGCGCTCGCCCCGGAAGTCTTCCTCCGCCAGACCCCGGCGCTGGATCATCACGCCCCAGGAGCCGTCCAGAATGAGGATACGTTCCTTCGCAGCGGCTTTCAGGGCTGCAATACGGTCTTGTCTGGTCATCGGTCACGCCGCCTTTGCGGGTTGGGGTTTCAGGCCGAGCAGGCGGCAGGTCGACAGCGACAGGCCCGCTCGGTTCATGGTGTAGAAATGGAAGTGGTTCACGCCCTGCTCGGCCAGCCGGTTGCACAGCTCGGCGGCCACATGCGCGGTCACGAGATCGCGCGTCTCCGGATCATTTTCCAGCCCGTCATACATCTCCGCGATGCGCGCCGGAATGGCCGTGCCGCAAAGATCCGCCATCCGCTTCAGGCCGTTGAAGTTCGACTGCAACATGATTCCGGGAATGATCGGCTGGGTGATGCCGGCTGCGCGCGCCGCGTCGACGAACTTGAAGAACACATCGGGGTAGAAGAAGAACTGCGAGATCGCCCGCGTGGCGCCGGCATCGAACTTGCGTTTCAGGTTCTCCACCTCGGCTTTCAACGACGGCGCATCCGGATGGACTTCCGGATAACAACCCACTGAAATGTCGAAATCGGCTATCTTCCGTGCGCCCGCAATCAGGTCGCTGGCATAGGCGTAGCCGCCCGGATGCGGCACATAGCGCGTGCCGATCCCGTCGGTCGGGTCGCCTCGCAGCGCCACGATCCGCTTCACACCTGCCGCCCAATAGTCGCGCAGCACCTGGTCGATCTCGTCCTTCGTCGCCGCAACGCAGGTGATGTGCCCCGCCGGGCGTAGCGTCGTTTCCTCCGCCATGCGCTTGACGATGGCGTGCGTGCGTTCGCGCGTCGAACCGCCCGCGCCATAGGTCACCGACACGAAATCCGGCGCCATCGGCTCCAGCCGCTCTACAGTCTCCCACAGACGCGCGGCCATCGCGTCGGTCTTCGGCGGAAAGAACTCGAACGAGACACGCAAGCCCTTGCCGGCGTCGTGAGGATTGGTCTGGGAACGGATCATGCAGCTCTCGCATTGGAAGCGGCGGGCTTGGTGGCCCGCCAGATGTTCACGGTCAGGCCCGGGGCGCCCTGTTGCGGCGGATCGAACGAACGCGGCGGGTCGAGCTTCAGCCC
The DNA here is from genome assembly GCA_041741055.1 of Hyphomonas sp. Classification (GTDB taxonomy): domain Bacteria; phylum Pseudomonadota; class Alphaproteobacteria; order Caulobacterales; family Hyphomonadaceae; genus Hyphomonas. The sequence goes on along the minus strand of JBGSKU010000404.1, from coordinate 6,088 downwards.
TGCAGCCTGCGCCCATTCGGCCAGCGCGTCATGGCGCACGCCCAGGCGCCGGTGGCCATGTTCGGCGCGCAGGAATTCAAGATCATGCGGCGCAAAGTCAATCACCATCAGCGCGCCGCCCGGCACCAACACACGCGCCGCCTCGGCAATCGCGTCGCCCGGCGTGTCCAGATAATGCAGCACCTGATGCACGATCACGAGATCGGCCGATGCATCCTCAAACGGCGCCGCCGTGACATCGCCAAAGCGCACGCGGCCGTTGCTCACGCCCGCCTGTTCCAGGTTCGCCCGGGCCACGGTCAGCATGCGGTGGCTGAAATCGATACCCTCGGCCTCCTTCGCGCGGCCGGACAGCAGCATCAGCATACGTCCCGTGCCGGTGCCGAAGTCGACAATCCGCCGGTAGGGCCCGGGCCCCGCCAGTTCCAGCAACGCATCCTCGATGGCCTCGTTAGGAAAATGCAGCGCCCGCAAGGAGTCCCAGGTCTCCGCGATGCTGGAGAAATAGGCCGCTGCTGATTCGGCGCGGGCCTGGATCACTTCGCGCAGCTTGTCCCGGTCGGCCTGGAATTCGGGTGCGTCATGGCTGATCTGCGAAAACAGATGGTCCAGGAAAGACAGGCCCGGTTCCGTCCGGGTGGCGCGGTAGAACACGAACGCCCCTTCCGGCAACCGCTCCGCCAGCCCCGCTTCGGACAGGTTCTTGAGGTGGTGTGACAGCCGTGGCTGGCTCTGACCCAACACCTGAACCAGCTCGCCCACCGACAGGTCATTGCCGCGCAACAGCGCCAACAGGCGCAGCCGCGTCGGTTCACCCGCCGCTTTCAGCTTTTCGAGAAGGTCATCCAGGTCCGTCATTCCAAAACATATAAACATCCATTTATATGTTTTGGCAACCGGCTTCCAGCCGCTCGCCCGGTCACACACTTTCAATAGTGTGGTGCAAAAGTAACGATCAAACGCCCCAAAAATGCCTACCCGTTGAACCTTTTAGGCTCGGTATCCATTTACCCTTCTGAATATGCAGGACGTCCTCCCATGAACAAGCCCATCGGCGTCGCGCTGGCTTCGCTCGCCCTCACAGCTTGCGCCACAGCGCCCGCCCCCGAGCGGGGCGACATGGCTGACCCCTTCGAAGGGTTCAACCGGCAAGTGTTCGCCTTCAACAATGGCGTCGACAAATACGCGCTGGGGCCCGCTGCCACGGCCTACAAGACCGTGACACCCGAGTTCGCCCGAACCGGCGTGACCAACTTCCTGCGCAACCTGAACAGCCCGGTCATCCTGGCCAACGACGTCCTGCAGGCCGAGCCCTCGCGCGCCGGCGCCACGGTCGCCCGCTTCGGCATCAACTCCACGATCGGCATTCTCGGCCTTTGGGACGCCGCCGATCATTTCGGCATCGAGCGCCACACCGAGGATTTCGGCCAGACGCTCGGCGTCTGGGGATTTGAAAGCGGCCCCTTCCTGGTGCTGCCCTTCCTTGGGCCGAGTTCGACCCGCGACCTCATCGGCGACGGCGTCGACATGGCCTTCAACCCCCTGAATTATACAGAGATCGACAATGATGAGGACACCAACATGTCGGTGCGGGCCGGCCTCAGCGTGCTGTCGGCCGTCAATGCGCGTGTCCTGTTTGATGACGAAATCGACACTTTGAATTCCCAGCCCGAACCTTACATCGCAATGCGTCGGCTTTATTCATCTCAGCGTCAGACTGCGGTTGCTAATGGCAAGCTCGATGAAGCAACCGAGTATGAAGACCTCCCGGATTTTGACGAATTTGAAGAGTAATCGACGGTCGCCCCGAAAGAGGAGTATCCCCGTGAAAACACTCATCCGAGCAACACTTGCAGCGTCGGTCTTCCTGGCCGGCAGCCTGCCCGCGTTCGCGGATGCCCGCACCGAAGCCTATGTCCAGAAGAATGCCAGCGAAGTGCTGCAGTCCCTGAACAATCCCAAGCTTTCGGCGGCCGAACGCACCGCGACGTTCAGCAAGTACATGGACACCTTCACCGATCTCGATGCGGTGTCGAACTTCGTCATCGGCAAGTACGCGCGCCGTTTCACGGACGCGGAGCTTACCAAATACCGCAAGGCCTTCCGGACCTATGCGCTGGCGGTCTACGAATTCCAGCTGGATGCGTATCGCGGCGAGGCCGTGGTCGTGAAGAATTCCGTGGACCGTTCGGAAACCGACTCGATCGTCAACACCGTGATCAAGCGCCAGGACGGCAAGGACATGGATGTCCGCTGGCGCGTCCAGGGCAAGGATGGTGACTATCAGGTCATCGACGTGGCGCTGAACCTTGACGGAAACCTGATCTGGCTCGCCATCGAACAGCGGGCCCAGTTCATCGCGTTGCTGGACCGGTCGAACGGTTCGGCCGACGCGCTGATCAAGAAGATCGACTCGATGACGGCCGAGCTGAAGGTGAAGACCCGCACCTGATTGCTGCCGCATCAAGAAATCGGCCCGCCCCGGAGTCCGGAGCGGGCCTTTTCTCTGGGCAAGCCCGGCCTAGAATTGCGGCGCGTGCGGGTGCCAGCCCATGATCAGGATCAGGGCCATGAAGGCGAGCACATAGGCCGCGATCACGAACCAGCCCTGCGTCACCCACTTCCAGACCGACTTGGCTTCCGGGAAGATGTTCGAGATGGCGACACCGGCCGACGAGCCGAACCACATCATCGATCCACCAAAGCCGACCGCGAAGGCCAGCACGCCCCAGTCGTATCCGCCCTGCGCAAGGGCGAGTGCCGTCAGCGGGATGTTGTCGAACACGGCCGAGACAAAGCCGAGACCCATGGTCGTTGGCCAGCTGGCGGGCGGCAGGCTTTCCACCGGCATCAGCGACGCCGACATCACGAGGCAGAGCAGGAACAACGTGCCCTTCAGCGATGACCCGATGATCGCCCAGTCCGGCTTGCGCAGCAGCGCCGTGACGATGATCGCCGCCCAGACACCGATGCCGATTACCGGCAGCATGTCGAGCAGTTCCGGGAAGTAGAGGTTCGCGGCGACGTTGGAGCCGATGGCCGTCAGCAGGATGACGACGACCACGGCCACGCGGCCCCAGTCCACCTTTATCCCGGCGGTGGCCGCCTTCTGGATCGGATGGAACTTTTGCTGCGACAGTGAGGCCGGCACCGAAATGATCGCCAGAGCGACAAACGAGGCAACATAGGCATGCACGACGTCGAGCGGGCTGACCCCGTCGATCCACATCATCGTGGTCGTCGTGTCACCCACGACCGAACCAGCCCCGCCCGCATTGGATGCGGCCACCAGCGCGGCGATATAACCGATGTGGACCTTGCCGTGATAGACGTGCTTGGCGACGATGCCGCCGATCATGGCGGCGGCGATATTGTCGAGGAAGCTCGACAGGAAGAAGACCAGTGCCAGCAGCACGACGCCGCCCAGCCAGTTGTCCGGCAGGATGGCGGGGATCTTTTCGGGCACGTTCGAGGTTTCGAAATGACGCGACAGGACCGCAAAGCCGAGCAGCAGCAGGAAGAGGTTCGCGATCACCACCCATTCATGCGAAATGTGGGCGGACAATCCTGCAAGGCCGGCACCGTGCTTGAAGCCGACGACCAGGAATTTCCAGGCAAGGATGGTGGTGAGGCCGGTGACCGCCACCGTGAAGACCCGGTGGTGGAAGATCGCAACGCCCAGCAGCGTCAGCGCGAAGAGAATGAAATCGACCGGCACCGGGCCGATCGCGGCGGGCACCATTCCGGCAAGCGGACCGCCTGCTTCTTCGGCCATGGCCGGCAGTGCCAGTATCAAAGCGCCGAGACCGGAGACCAAGGCGCGCACAGTTTTGCGGCCGGCGCGCGAATGCGCCGACGCCAGTTTTGAGTTCATGGAAAGCCCCTCCTAGGACGAAACCGCGCAGAGATATGACTCCGCGTCCGGCGCCGTGCAATCCGTCAGATGCTGCGCCGGGAAGGCGCCGCCGGACTAGGGTGCGGCAACCTCTGGCAGGCTGTAGCCTGCCGGCGCACCCGGGCCGAGATCGATGCCGAGGGTGAACCAGCCGACCGTCAGGACGATGCCGGTCAGCAGCAGCCAGAAGGAATAGGGCAGCATCAGCGCCGTCAGGCTGCCGAGCCCGAAATCCTTCTGCCAGCGCTGGGCGAAGATCAGGATCAGCGGGAAATAGACCATCAAGGGCGTGATGATATTGGTTGCCCCGTCACCGACCCGGTAAGCTGCGGTTGCCCCCTCGGGACTGATGCCGACCAGCATCAGCATCGGCACGAGCACCGGGGCGAGCAGCGCCCATTTGGCGCTGGCCGAACCGACAAACAGGTTCAGGAAACCGGTGAAGATCACGATCAGTCCGAGCACGAGAGGCAGTGGCAGGCCGCTCGACTCGATCGCCCCTGCCCCATGCACAGCGCCGATCAGGCCAAGATTGGACCAGCCGAACATCGCCACGAAATGCGCCGCCGCAAAGGCGAGCACGAGATAATAGCCCATGTCCTTCATCGCTTCAGACATCATGCCGACGAGGTCGCGGTGGTTGTTGATCGTTCCGGCAGCGGCGCCATAGGCCCAGCCGGCAAACAGGAAGAGCAGGAAGAAGCCGGCGACCAGCGACTGGTACAGCGGCGCCAGGTTGGCGTGGATGGAACAGTCGCCGGCCGCCATGGCGTCCGGCAGGCAGGCCTCCTCATTGATCAGCGGCGTACCCGGACCGAAGGTCATCAGTACCCAGAGCAAGACGACTCCGATTGCGGCAAACCCGGCGCGGCCAAGGCCCTTGCGCTGCCCGGCCTCCAGCGGCTTGTCCTCATCGCCGAAATCCTTTGCCTGCTCAGCGGACGGCGTCCATTTGCCGAGGCGCGGCTCGATCACGCGGTCCGTGACGAACCAGATGATCGGCAGGTAGATGATCATCAGCGCCGTGATGAAGAACCAGTTGCCCGCAATGTTGACATGCAGGCCTTCGACCAGGCCGGAATTGTCCACCGCCTGCTGCGTGATGCCGAAGAGCAAGGCGTCCAGCTGGCCCGGTGTGATGTTTGCCGAGAAGCCGCCTGAAACGCCCGCAAAGGCCGCCGCGATTCCGGCGATGGGGTGACGGCCCGCCGCCGCATAGAGGATGCCCGCGAGCGGGATGAGCACGACATAGCCGGCATCGGACGCGTGGTTCGACAGCATGGCAATCAACGCAACCACCGGCGTCAGCAGCGCCTTTGGCGCGCCGCGCACGGCTGCGCGCATGCCGCTGGCGAACAGGCCGGAGCGCTCGGCCACACCGGCGCCGAGCATGACGACGAGGACATAGCCGAGCGGATGGAAATGGGTGAAGGTGGCCGGCATCTGCACCCACAGGCGCTGCAGGTTGTCGGGTGAGAGCAGGCTGGCTGCCTCGATCACCACGGCCGTGCCATCGGCCTCGATCTGGGTCGGGTGGACCGCCGACACGCCCAGCAGGGCGCAGACGACGGACACGGCAACAAGGATCAGGATCAGATAGAAGAACAGGAAGACGGGATCCGGCAGTTTGTTGCCGGTGCGCTCAACGAATCCGAGAAATCCTTTCTGCGGTGTTGCACTTGTTGCATCAGTCATGTGTCGACTCCCCTGTTTGGGGGCAAGGTTGGCTCAGGGACGGTCCAAAAGGCAAGCGCTTTCGGTTGCAGGCAGCACGAGGGGCCGGACGCAGCTTCGGGGCTGGCCGGTTTCCTGGGTGCGAGCACGCCTGTCTTGGATTCCTGTTCTTTGTCATCCCGGCGGACGCCGGGATCCAAGTTCCCATTCGCTGACTTCGCCTTTCTGCCGCTCTTCCCGGCGCAGCCCGGGATCCAGGGCGGGCTTGGGCCAAAGTCTGGGTCCCGGCGTTCGCCGGGATGACAAGCGAGGGCTAGGACGTGTTGGGGATGGGGGTGAGGGCCCCCTCCGGCCCTTCGGGCCACCTCCCCCGCAGGCGGGGGAGGATGAGGGCGTGCCGGGCTGAGAGGTCTTCGACAGGAAGATTGTCTGGAAGACTCGTCTCCCAACTCGGATCACTCAGCTCACGGAAGGTGCGGGGGATGGGTTTGTAGAGGCGCGGGTCGGGGCGCGGGACGA
>JBGSKU010000403.1:0-4444 GCA_041741055.1 Hyphomonas sp. | reverse complement strand
GCTTGCAGGCGCGCGAGATCGCCCTTGCTGGTTGCCGCCGGCTTCGCCAGTACGCCTTCGCGCACCAGCGCCGTGCACACATGGCCGGAGGCGATCCAGGCGTCCCAGCCGGCAAAGCGCAGGAAGTATTGTGCCGTGGCGCCGCCGAGGCGTGCGCCGCGCTTGTTCAGAACGTCCATCAGGCCTGTCTGGTCTTCCGCCGGCCATGTGGCCAGGAAATTGCCGAAGCCACCCTCCTTGCTCTCGACCTCGGCGACGAAGCGCGCATTCTCGAGACTGGCCTTGATCTTCTGGCCGTTGCGCACGATCCGCGCGTCGGAGACCAGCCGGTCCAGCATCTCATCGCCGAAGAAGGCGAGCTTGCCCGGATCGAAGCCCTCGAAAGCGGCCTCGAAGCCGTCCCACTTCGCTTCGATAGCCTTCCAGTTGAACCCGGCATTGAACACGCATTTCGTCATCACCGACAGAAGCCGGTCCGCCGGCACCTTGGCGAGATTACGCACGGCATGCGCATTTTCCGATTGTGCGAGTACGGATTTTTCCCCGCCATGGTGACCGGCTGCCAGTTTCAGGATGGGTCCGAACTTGCGAGCCAAGACCCCGGCCTCCTATTTGAGCGCCGTCTCGAAGACCTTGGCGTAATCATCCGCGCTCATCGGGCGTGGATTGCCGAAATGGGCAAGGTCTTTCAGCGCATAGTCGACGATGCCGGGACCATCCGACGCTTCAAGCCCCATGGCCGACAGGTTCTTCGGGATACCGATCGCGTCGTTGAGATCCTGGATCGCGTCGGCGAGGTCCGCGCCGGCTTTCAGGCCCATGACCTGCCGCAGGCGGACATACTTCGCGTCGGCGGCGCCGTTATGGAAGCGCAGGATGTGCGGCAGGAACACCGCGTTCAGTGTGCCGTGGTGCAGCTTCTTTTGCTCCAGGCGGCCCGCCGCATGGCTCAGCGCGTGCACACCGCCGAGCCCCTTCACGAAAGCCAACGCGCCTTCATAGCTCGCCATCATCATGTGCCAGCGCGCTTCGGCGTCCGATCCATCCTTCACCGCCCGCTTGAGCATGTCCTGTCCGAATGCACGCTGCGCGCCGTCATAGCCGATCCCCTCCGCCGGCGGATTGATCGAAGGCGTCAGAACGGCTTCGATACAATGGGTCAGCGCGTCCATGCCGGTCGCCGCCGTCAGGCCGGCCGGCAGGCCGAGCGTCAGGTCCGGATCGCACAGTGCGACCACGGGGATGAGGTTCGGAGAGGCGAAAGTCTCCTTGCGTCCGTTCTCCATGATGATGACCATGCCAACCGACACTTCCGAGCCTGTGCCGGCAGTCGTCGGGATGGCGATCAGTGGCGGGATCTTGCCGATCTTCTTGGCGCCGCCGATGATCGCGGCATAGGTTTCCAGCGGCTCATTGTGTGATGCCAGGAGGCCGATCGCCTTGGCATGGTCCATCGACGAACCGCCGCCCACGGCGATGATGCCGTCCGCGCCGGACTCCTTGTAGAGTTGCGTTGCCTGCTTCGTCTGGGTCTCGGTGGGATTCGATGTCGTCTCCGCGAACACGCCCGCAGGCGCCACACCCAGCGCATCCTCCACCTTGGCCAGGATACCCGACGCCTTGATGCCTGCATCGGTCACGATGAAGGGCCGCGTGATGCCGCGCGCCTTGGCCAGCGAGGCCAGCTGTTTCAGCGCGCCAGCATCAAACACGCATTGGGTGAGGAAGTTCATCACGGGCATCTAGGCACACTCCAGCCGGAAACAGGGAAAGATCCATGTTCCCAACTGGAGCCGCGAAGAGCAAGTCTTTCCTCGGGGTCAGGCGCCCTTCCCCAAGTGCGGCTTTCGACCGCGTGGCTTTCCCGTCTCCTGCGGGTCCCCGCCGCAGTTCGTCGAAGCTGGCGCCTCGAAGGGAATGTCTCAATACGGACGACTACCTAGTCGCGCGCCTGTGTCGCGCGGCTCGCAGCCGCGCGTCAAGCTGCCCGATATCCGAAGCAATTACAGGGGGTTATCGAGGGCCATCACAGTCCAAAAAGGATAGGACCAAAGCGATGAAAAAGCTTCTTCTTGCCGCTCTGATGGCCGGCGCCTCCTTCACCGGGATCGCTGGCACGGCTTATGCCGACGAAAATCCGTGGATGATCCGAGGCCGCGTGATCGGCGTGTTGCCGAGCGAGTCGGCCGACCTCTCGGTCGCCGGCGCCGCTCTGGGCGGCAGCGTCAAAATCAGTGACGAATACGTCCCCGAACTCGACATCTCCTACTTCTTCACGAAGAACATCGCTGCAGAACTCATTCTGGCGACGACCCAGCATGACGTGACCGCAACCAACGTGGCCGCCGTGGCTGGCGCCGACGTCAAGATCGGCGATGTCTGGGTCCTGCCCCCGACGCTGACGCTGCAATACCACTTCACCGACATGGGCAAGTTCAAGCCGTATGTTGGCGCCGGTATCAATGCCACGCTGTTCTACAGCGAAGATGAAGGCGCCGTGGCCGACAATATCGACTACGACTCCAGCATCGGGCCGGCCCTTCAGGTCGGCTTCGACTATGACCTTGACGGTACGCCGGGTGGCTGGGCCTTCAACGCAGACGTCAAGAAGATCTGGATCAACTCCGACGTCACGGTCGATTTCACCACCGCGCTCGGCGCCACCGTGAAGGCTGACGTCGATATCAACCCGCTCGTTGTCGGACTTGGTTTCGGCTACAAGTTCTGAGGCCCTCCTCTCAGGCTGACGAAACCTGAACGCCGCGCCCCGCCTGCATCGGGACGCGGCGTTTGCGTTTTCTGCGCCGGGCCCCTTGCGCCTGTGGCCTGCCCCGCTACTCCTCAGGCCATGACCATTCTCACTGTCAAAGACCTCGCGGTCGATTTCACCACGCCCGACGGCACCGTAAATGCGGTGCGCGGCACCAATTTCACCGTCTCTGCAGGCGAATGCCTCGGCATCGTGGGCGAAAGCGGCTCCGGCAAGAGCCAGTCCGCACTCGCCGCGATGGGGCTTCTGGCCGCCAATGGTCTCGCGTCAGGCGAAATCCTGTTCAACGGCACCGATATGCTGACCGCCTCGACGGCAGACCTGCGCCGGATCCGCGGCGCCGAAATGTCGATGATCTTCCAGGATCCCCTGACCAGCCTGACCCCGCACATGACCGTCGGCGCGCAGATGCGGGAGATCCTCGCCCTGCATCAGGGCCTGAAGGGCGAAGCGGCCAACCAGCGCTGCGTCGAATGGCTCGAACACGTCCGCATTCCGGAAGCCGCGCGCCGTCTGGACCAGTTCCCGCACGAACTTTCGGGCGGCATGCGCCAGCGCGTGATGATCGCCATTGCCATGCTCTGCGGCCCGAAGCTGCTGATCGCGGACGAGCCGACCACGGCGCTCGACGTGACCGTCCAGGCCCAGGTGCTGGAACTGATGGACGAGCTAAAGCGCGAAACCGGCACCGGCATCGTGCTGATCACCCACAACATGGGCGTCGTCGCGCGCATGTGCGACCGCGTGATCGTCATGCGCTACGGCGAAATCGTCGAACAGGGCCCCACCGACGACATCTTCTATGCGCCCAAGCACGACTATACGAAGATGCTGCTGGCCGCCGTGCCGCGCCTCGATCTGCCGGATCCGCCCGGCCGCCCCGCCCTGTCCCCGCCGCCTGCCGACACTATCGAGCCAGTACTGCGCGTCGAGGATATGAAGGTGCACTTCCCCATCCAGGTCAAAGGCGGCCTGTTCGGACGCACCAAGCCGCTCAAGGCCGTCAACGGGGTCAGCTTCGACTTGAAGCCTGGCGAAACGCTCGGCGTCGTCGGCGAATCCGGTTGCGGCAAGTCGACCCTTGCGCGCGGCGTGCTGAAATTGATCCCGCCCACCAGCGGCACTGTCGCCTGGCTCGGCAAGGACATCACCAAGGCCGGCGCCCGTGAAATGAACGATCTGCGCGACGACCTTCAGATCGTTTTCCAGGATCCGCTGGCGAGCCTCGACCCGCGGATGACCATCGGCGCATCGGTCGCCGAACCGCTGCTGGTCCACGAACCGAACCTGTCGAAGGCCGAGCGCGAAGCCAAAGTGCGCGAGATCCTCCCCCGCGTTGGCCTCGATCCGAACCTGATCAACCGCTATCCGCACGAGCTGTCCGGCGGCCAGAACCAGCGCGTCGGCATTGCCCGGGCGATGATCCTGAGGCCGAAGCTCGTGATCTGCGACGAAGCCGTCTCCGCGCTCGACGTGTCGGTCCAGGCGCAGGTTGTGGACCTGCTGATCGAACTCCAGAAGGAGTTTGGTCTCGCGATGATCTTCATCAGCCACGACCTCGCGGTCGTCCGCCAGATCAGCCACCGCGTCATGGTGCTCTACCTTGGCCGCGTCGTCGAACTGGCCGGGCGCAGCACGATCTATACCGACGCCCGCCATCCTTACACCAAGGCC
>JBGSKU010000402.1:0-6775 GCA_041741055.1 Hyphomonas sp. | reverse complement strand
GCGGGCGGAATGGATGCCGGGCGCGCCGCCGAGGGCGGTGACCGCGAGGCCGGAATCATCCGACAGGGCCGCCAGCCCGGTCGCTTTCGACGCGGCGCGCGCTTTCAGCAGCGCATTTCCCGCAAAAGTTTCTTCGGTTTCCTCTGGTTCATCGAGGCCCAGCTCGAGTGCCGAGACCACCTGAAACCCGTGCGGCTCGAACAAGGCCTTCAATTCTTCGACCTTGCCAGCGTTATGCGTGGCCGCCAGAAGGCGTCCGGGGGCGAGCCTCTGCGACGATTCGGCGGAAATAACTGCCATAATGGCTCCATTCTTGCGTTGTGCGCGAACTCATATATCGTTATTCGGTAATATTGGGACAAGGTTCACGCTGAGTCCCGCTTCATAAACCATCAAGGATAGAGGGTGAAAAGACCACGCATGCCAATCACCGGTCGCAACTCCATGGCAGAAATCATGACTGTGCTCGTCACGGTCGCCATGTGGATCGTGGGCGCGATGGGCGTGATCGGCATTCCTGTCCTCGGGATCGGCCTGGCCGCCAGCCTCTCGGGAGGCACGACCGAGTTCTCAGGAATCAAGGCCTTGGCCGACGGCGTGGTGCCGGGCCAATTGGTGATCGGGCTTGCGGGCCTCATCGTCATCGTGCCCGGCGTGATCTACATCTGCCTGCAATTGCGCCGCATCCTCCTGACCCTGGCCGACGGCGACCCGTTCGTGCCGGAGAATGCCCGCCGCCTGTCGAGCATCGGCATCGTCATTGCGATCATGGAACTGATCCGGATCCTCACCGTGATGGTTGTGCGCCTCGTTCCCACGTTGGTGGGCGACGAGCCGCCGCGCATGTCGACTCAGTTCATACTGTGGATATCGGTTGCAGCACTGTTCGTGCTTTCCCAAGTTTTCCGTGAAGGCACCCGCCTGCGCGACGAAGAAAAAATGACCATCTGAGGAGCGCCCCAAGCATATGACCATTCGTGTGACCCTCGACCGAGTTCTGCTGGAGCGACGCATGTCGCTAACGGAACTTTCCGAACGCGTCGGCGTGACGCTGGCCAATCTCTCCATCCTGAAAACCGGCAAGGCCAAGGCCATCCGCTTCTCGACACTGGAGGCTCTTTGCCGGGAACTGAAATGCCAGCCCGGCGACATTCTCGTGTTCGACACAGAAGATGAAGAAGGCGCCCGCCGAGTTGCCGCAGAGTAATTTGCGCTTTCGCCGATTCTAGATTCAAGGCATCTTCCACCGACCAAAAATCCCGAGGCGGCGGAAAGTAGGCGATGGGAGTGGACGACCAGCAACCGGTACTTGGATTCCTCCGACAGGACCTGAATTCGGCTGCCCGGCTTTCCGAGATCAAGTTCGCGATGCAGAGGTTTTGCGACACGGTCGGCCTCCGGATGTTGAGCTACTTCCACTTCCCGCCAATCGGCGCGGCCGATTTCGGGTCGGATATATTCATCTATTCCTTCGGCTATCCGCCGGATTGGTCGGCGAAATACCGGAGCGAGAATCTCAAATACGTCGATCCCCTGCGGCGGATGTCCACCCAGCGTACTCACCCATTCTGGTGGTCGGAAATCGAACACCTGACTCGTCTGGATGCGGATGAATCCGAATATGTGAAAGTCGCCAGAGCGGCCAACCTTCTGGAAGGCATCTGCGTTCCGGTTTTCGGACCGAACGCCCGGAATGGGTATTACGCCGCCAGTTTCGGAGAGGACGCGCCGCGCACTGACGATCAACTGTTTGCAGAAATCCACGCCGCCTGCCAGTTTGCGCATCTGCGGTTCTGTGACCTGATCCTGAAGTCCCTGCCCGCGTCGACATCATTGTCCGACCGCGAAAGGCAGATCCTCGGCTGGGTGGTCCGTGGACAAACAAATCAGCAAATTGCTTCGCAGCTCGCGCTGTCCACGAACACGATAGATACATATGTTCGCCGCTGTTTTGACAAACTTGGCGTAAATGATCGGGTGACTGCAGGATTAAGAGGGCTCGCCCTCGGACTTGTCGAATGATCCTGCGCCCGACTGCACGGCCTACTGCCGCAGTCAGCTTTTTTCGCTGGTGTCATGGATTTCTGTGGCAAGCGACATTTTTGGATCAGATATAATGCACTCCATGAGTTGGATAAACGTCATTGCGTCCGAGTTGCCCCGTATGCGGCTCTATGCGTCCGCGTCACTCGGCAGCCCGGTCGATGGCGATCTCGCCGTCGAAGAGGCGCTTGGAGCATTTTTCATCACCTACCTGCCCGGAAAACCGGATCGGATGGTTCTGTTCCGGCTGCTCGACCTCGGCCTGCGCAGCACGACGGCCATGCCGGACTCCGAGCGCGAAGAACTGCTCAAGCACGTCGCGGGCTTCGATCCGTCCGAAACGGGTGACATTGTCGAGTGGGACCCCACCCAGTCGCTGATTCGTTCAACCGGCTAACACCGCACGCTGGGCGGCAAACAGTTCGTTGCAGCCCTTTTCCGCCAGCACGATCATCGCTTCCAGCTCTGCGCGCGTCATCGGGCGGGCTTCGCCGGTGCCCTGCACCTCAATGAACCCGCCATCGGAGCTCATGACCACGTTCATGTCGGCTTCGCCGCTGGAATCTTCGGGATAATCGACGTCGAGCACGGGATGGTTCTGGAACAGGCCGACCGAAATGGCCGCCGCCTGCTTCTGGACCGGATCTGTCTTGATCACGCCCTCGCGCTGCAGGTACCGGCAGGCGAGCGCCAGCGCGACAAAGCCGCCCGTGATCGAGGCCGTCCGCGTGCCGCCGTCGGCCTGCACCACGTCGCAGTCGATGGTGATCGTGTTTTCACCGAGCGCGCCCAGATCGATGACCGAACGCATCGAGCGTCCGATCAGGCGCTGGATCTCCTGGGTCCGTCCGGATTGCTTGCCGGCAGCCGCTTCCCGGCGTCCCCGTGTGTGGGTGGCGCGCGGCAGCATGCCGTATTCACCTGTCACCCAGCCCTGCCCCTTGCCTTTCATCCAGCCCGGCACACCCTTTTCCCAGCTGGCTGTGCACAGCACCTGCGTATGGCCGAACTTGGCGAGGCAGGATCCTTCAGCATAGCGGGTCACCCCGGTCTCGAGGGAAATAGGGCGCAATTCGTCGAAAGCGCGCCCGGACGGGCGGAGAAGGCTGGGCATGACGCGGAATCCTTATAGGTTCCGGCCTGATTTGCGGGTTTTGTGCGGCATGTCCACACCCAAAGGACGTGCCCGAGGAGTAAAGGCCGGACATGGCGAGTGATATCGAGATTGCGCGGGCCGCAAAGAAGCAGCCCATCCTGGACATTGCCGAACGCGCCGGCATCCCTGCAGGCGAAGTCGTGCCGTACGGCCACGACAAGGCCAAGCTGTCGGCCCGGTTCATCAAGGGCCTGCGCCCGCAGAACCTCGGTAAGCTGATCCTCGTCACCGCAATCAACCCCACCGCCGCCGGCGAAGGCAAGACAACGACCTCCATCGGCCTCGCCGATGCACTCGCCCGGATCGGTGCCAAGACGATGCTTTGCCTGCGCGAGCCCTCACTCGGCCCCTGCTTCGGCATGAAAGGTGGCGCGACCGGGGGCGGCCTCTCGCAGGTCGTGCCCATGGACGACATCAACCTGCACTTCACCGGCGACTTCCACGCGATCACCGCGGCGCACAACCTGCTCGCTGCGATGGTCGACAATCACATCCACTGGGGCCACCCCCCGCGGATCGATCCGTCGCGGGTCACCTGGCGGCGCGTGCTGGACATGAACGACCGAAGCCTGCGCAGCGTCGTGTCCGGACTGGGCGGGCCGAGCAACGGTACGCCTTCGGAAACCGGCTTCGACATCACGGTCGCCTCCGAAGTGATGGCCATCCTGTGCCTCGCCCGGGACGCCGCTGACCTCGAAGCCCGCCTTGCACGGATCATTGTCGGCTACACCCGCGAACGCGAGGCCGTCACAGCTGCGGACATAAAGGCCGTCGGCGCCATGATGGTGCTGCTCAAGGATGCGATCCAACCCAATCTCGTGCAGACGCTTGAGAACAATCCCGCATTGATCCATGGCGGCCCCTTCGCCAACATCGCGCACGGATGCAATTCAGTGATCGCCACCCAGGCGGGCATGAAGATGGCCGACTATGTCGTTACCGAAGCCGGCTTCGGCGCCGATCTCGGGGCGGAGAAATTCCTCAACATCAAATGCCGCCAGGCCCATCTGACCCCGGACGCGGCCGTTCTGGTCGCGACTGTCCGTGCCCTGAAGATGCATGGCGGGCTTGCCAAGGAAGATCTGGCGACGGTGAGCTACAGCGCGCTCGAAAGCGGATTGTCCAATCTGGGCCGCCATATCGAGAACCTGCGCCAGTTCGGGCTTCCGGTCGTGGTCGCCGTGAACCGATTCACCACCGACACTTCCGGCGAACTGGCCGCAATCGAAGCCTATTGCGCCAAGGCCGGCGTGCCGGTGGCGCTGTGTACGCACTGGGCCGAAGGCGGCCGCGGCGCCGAAACGCTCGCCCGCACGGTCATCGAGTTGACCGCCCAGCGTCAGGAGCCGTTCCAATTGCTCTATCCGGACGACATGCCCCTCTTCGAAAAGATCGAAACGGTCGCCAGACGCATCTACCGCGCCGCACGTGTCGAGGCGCCGCGCGCTGTGCTGAGCCAGTTGAAAGCCTGGGAAGCAGCGGGCTTCGGCAAGCTGCCGGTCTGCATGGCCAAGACGCAGTACAGCTTCTCGACAGACCCTGCCCTGCTGGGTGCACCGGAAGGCCATGTCGTGCGGCTGCGCGAGGTACGCTTGTCTGCCGGGGCCGGATTCGTGGCCGCGATCTGCGGGGACATCATGACGATGCCTGGACTGCCTCGCCACCCGGCCGCCGAGGGCATGCACGTCAATGCAGGCGGCCAGATCGAAGGCCTGCACTGAAGCTGTTTAGCCAAAACAGAAAATAGGCTTGTTGCCGATTAGCATATCTGCTAATTAGCAGACATGGAAAATTCTGTCTTCAAAGCCTTGGCCCATCCGGCCCGGCGTCAGATCCTGGCCATGCTGCGCAAGGGTCCCCGCCTTGCCGGCGATCTTGCCGCCGAATTCGAGGCGAGCTGGCCGACGATGAGCCGGCACCTCGCCGTGCTCAAGGACGCCGACCTGATCACCGCCGAGCGGCAGGGCAACCAGATCCTCTACCGCGTCAACACCAGCGTCCTGGAGGACGCCGCCTCTGCCCTGCTTGGCCTCATCGGCCGGGACGAAGGGGACGATGAACTGAAGGAAGCTGCCGAATGAAACCCTTTGTGAAAACCGGACTCCTCTGGACCGCAGGGGCGGTTCTCGTCACGTCGCTGATCACGGCCGGAACCTGGGCCTCCCTGCCTGCCACCGGCGAAATCCCGCTTCATTGGGGACCGGACGGCACGCCGGATCGCTTTGGCGGGCATCTGGAAGCGGGCCTGACCCTGCTGGCGATGCCCGTGATCAGCCTCTTCGTGGGCATGATCCTCGCATTGGCGCCCAGCTTTGATCCCCGCAAGGCGAATATCGAAAAGGGCCGCCGCGCCTACCTGGCCGTCTGGATCAGCGTCATGCTGCTGCTCGTGCTGGTGCACGGCGGCGTCGCGCGCATGATGACCGCCGGGCCCGAAGCGGAGCCAGGCAATTTCGTCCGCTGGGTGATCGCGGGCAGCGCGCTCATGATCATCGTGATCGGCAATTACCTGCCCAAGACGCGCTCCAGCTTCTTTTTCGGCGTCCGCACGCCCTGGACACTCTCTTCTGACATCGCCTGGGAGAAAACCCACCGGTTTGCCGGGCCACTGTTCATGCTGGCGGGCGCGCTGGGCC
Organism: Hyphomonas sp.; assembly: GCA_041741055.1. Taxonomy (GTDB): domain Bacteria; phylum Pseudomonadota; class Alphaproteobacteria; order Caulobacterales; family Hyphomonadaceae; genus Hyphomonas. The sequence goes on along the minus strand of JBGSKU010000402.1, from coordinate 940 downwards.
TTGCCGGCGCCTTCCTGTTCAACGGCATATGGCTCGCCATGCAGCTGTCGGCACTGATCATGGCAGCCGCGGTCGTCTCGGTCGTTTACTCTTACTTTGCCTGGAAAAGTGCGGACGACCGCGACGATGGCACGGGGCTGACGGTCTGAACGCCTATTGAATACAGGGCCCGCGCTCCTTACTCCATGAGCATGGCCGAGCGTTTCGAAACAGAATCCCTGATGCAGCGCCTCGATCAGCGCTCCCGCGACATCTTCCGGGAGATTGTCGAAGGCTATCTCGCAAGCGGCGAGCCGGTCGGCTCGCGCACCCTGTCCAAGGGCGGCATCCACCTTTCCCCGGCTTCGATCCGCAATGTCATGGCCGACCTCGCCGAGCTGGGCCTGCTGGATGCACCCCACATCTCGGCCGGCCGCACGCCGACCCACAAGGGTTTGCGCCTCTTTGTCGATGGCTTCCTTGAGTATGGCGAGCCGTCCAAACAGGACAAGAAAGCGATCGACGACCGCCTCGCCGCGTCCGGGGCTGATCTGGAGGGCGTGCTCGGCGAGGCGTCCGACATCCTGTCCGGCCTCACCGGCGGCGCCGGCCTCGTCTCCTCGCCCACCCGCGACGCCCCCGTGAGCCATGTGGAATTCGTGCCGCTGGCCGGCGGCGATGCCCTTTGCGTGCTGGTTACTGAAGACGGCGACGTCGAAAACCGCTTCATCAAGGTTCCAGACGGCCTGCCGGTCACGACCTTGATCGAGGCCGGCAACTACCTTTCCACCCGCCTCAAGGGCCGCACCCTTGCCGAGGCGACCAATGAAGTGCGCGAGGAATTGCGCACCCGTCGCGCCGCGCTCGACAGCGCCGCTGCGACGCTGGTGGAAGCCGGTCTTGCCCAATGGGGCGGCGATGCCCCCGGTCGGGGCCGCAGCCTGATCGTGCGCGGCCGCGC
>JBGSKU010000401.1:0-5155 GCA_041741055.1 Hyphomonas sp. | reverse complement strand
CAGGAACTGGCCGCTGCGTATCCTGATGCGCCCGGCATCCAGGCGAACTGGGGTGCCTGCGCCGAGGCGCGCGGCGACATGGCCGAAGCCCATTCGCAATACGCCCGCGCCGCCGAACTCGCCCGCGCGATACCGCTGCTGAAGGACAAGGATGCCAAGCCGATCTTCGAAGCCCTCGAACGCGTGTCGCGCGGACGCTACGAAGACACGCTCATCGAACGGGCAAAAGATACCGGCGGGAGCTGAGCGTTAACGCCTCAGCCCTGGAACACGCCGATCAGCGGAAGGCCGGCGGCGCTCGCTTCGGCGGCGATGCCCCAGAGGATTCCGGCACCGAACGAGACGAAGCTGAAAGCGGTCTTCATCAAGACGTTTTTCACCATGGCTCCGCACTCCCGAACTGACACAACGCCAGAGACGAAGTGCAAAGCCGGGGCCGTGTGTCAACGCTTTTTTAACCGTCTTCAGGATCGGGCGGGGAGAGCTTGTGCGACTCGGTCAGCTTCGCCTGCTTTTCGGCCTTCGCAGCTTCCAGTTTCTTCTCGGCTTTCGTGCGTCCGAACTTCGCGCGGTTCTCCTTTGCGCGCTGTTCGGCGTCTGCCTTTTCCTTCGCCTTGCGGGCCTTGTTCAGATTGATCGGCGTGGTCATGCACCGGCCGCTGCGATGCGCGCGTCGAGCCTGGCTTTCACCTCCGGCCACTCGCGGTCGATGATGGAAAAGAAGGCCGTGTCGCGCACGAAACCGTCCGAGACGGTCTTGTGATTGCGCAGCACGCCCTCCAGCTTCGCGCCGAGTTTCAGCACCGCCGCCTTCGACCGTTCGTTGCGGTTGTCGACCTGGTACTGCACCCGCCGCGCGCCCCAGGCCTCGAAGGCATGGCCCATCAGCAGCCGCTTGGCCGAAGGGTTGACGACGGTGCCCTGCGCTTCCGGGGCGTAGCAGGTCATGCCCACCTCGACGCTCTTGCTGGTCTCGCTCGGATCGAGCCAGCTGGTGATGCCGAGGAAGGCGCCGTCCTCCGGCCGGGTGACTGCGAAGGGGATCATCGTGCCATCCAGCGTCCGCTTACGGATGACCTCGATCCACTCCCCCACCCAGTCGCCGGGACCCCGGTGCGACCAGAGCCGGAAGATCTCCGGCGCCCGCTCAGCCAGCGCGTAAAGCTCCGGCCCGTCGCGCGCCGGCTCGAACGGCCGCAGGCGAACGTAGGCATTCTCCAGGATCATCGGAGCCAGCGGCATGGCGAGCGGCTCAGTCCTTGTTGGCGTCGCGCCATTGTTCCATCGCCAGCGAGATGGCGAAGGTTTCGCGGTATTTCGGGGCGGAGGCCGGGCGCGGCGGTTTCTGCGAGGTCATCGCCATGATCTCGGCCAGCTTGTTGTGAGCCGCGCCTGATTGGCCCGCGCCGATATAGGCATGCAGCTCGACCAGCGCGGACGATAGCGGGTCGTGCGCACGGATCACGAAATAGGGCTCGTCCTCGGCCAGCTTGGGCAGGACATCGAACTGGGACGGGTTGGCTTTCGAGCCGACGGGGGGCTTGGACATGGGCGGGCCTTTCTGGGCGCGAGGTGATTCTCTCCCCGCATCCTAGCCGCCTGCCGCCGCTCCGTCAGCCAAACCTTCAGATGCCGAAGGAAAGCCTGTTGATGGCATTGGCCACGGCGTATTCGTGGGTCTCACAAGTGGTCACCTGTAGCCCCAATTCGCGAATGGATACCGCGGACATCTGTTCGGTGTCCGGCACAAGGGTCCGCGCACCCACCGGGATCATGGGGTTGATGACCTCGGCAACCGGAAATGCCGCCGGATCGAACAGGGGCGCCGCGATCACCGTTTCGACGGGGGCAACGCCCGGATGACCCAGCACCAGCACATATCTGTCCGGCGCCTGCTTGAGCGTGGAAACTGCGGGACGGTCCATGCTCAGAACAGCCGCAGGCCGTCGGCCCAGAGCCGCATCGCTTCGGCGCGTCTCGAAGCGAATCGCGTTTTCTGCCACCGCCGAAAGGTTCCGCCCGACGGCTTTGGCGTCGGCGACGACGGATTCATCGATCATCAGGCTGAAGCGGACTTTGTTGGCCATGCAGCGCTCGCGTCGACACGCATAAATTATACTCATCCCTCCTGCGCACAATCCGGCGCAGGAGGGGCATGATCATCTGCCGAAAGATTTCTTCATGTTGATGCCTGTCACACGATAACCGGCCGAAGCGTACAATCGCTGCGCTGCTTCATTATCTGCGGCCACGCGCAGCCGTGCCTCCGTATGTCCGGACCTGGCGAGGACCTTCTCCAGTTCGATCAGAGCGGATCTCGCATAGCCATTGCCCCGGTGCGCCGGAAAAACGTAAAGCTCGTTGATGAAACCCGTCGTCCCGGCCGGTTCAGGCTTGTACCAAAGGTATCCCACCGGCGAGTCACTTTCATCGTGACGCCTCACGATACAAAGAAGGACCTGACCCGGCGTATCAACCCCCAGATTCAGGTCTTCCTCGACTTCGCGCACCGCGCGGGCGTGCGACGTCGCCATGTCTTCATCGTAGTTGGCCGAAATCTCCTTGGCATAGTCGGGAACGAAGTAGGCGATGAAATCGGGTAGCTCGCCGGCCCGCATTTGGCGCAGCCGAATCATGTGGTCATTCCAGGCATCGTGCCTTCCTCAAATTGCCGGACCTTGCGACCGGACAGCGATTGGCCCGTGAAAGCCCGCCTCGCTGGCGTCTCACACCATGCCCGAGCTGGACACACCTGCCAGCAGATTGCCGTGCTAACGGTTCTCGCCAGACGTCCGGTAACGTTCGCGCTTTACCACTTCTCCGGTATCGCCATCGATCTCGATTTCGAGCTTCGCGCCGCCGGAATCGGCGCCTTCGACTTCCCAGACGCCGCGCCGCGCCTTGACTTCCCAAACCTCCACCACGCCCTCGGCTTTGGCGATGTCGAGCGCTTCGGCGCGCGTGACGTCGAACGTTGACGCCGAATTGAGGTCATCCCCGCCGCCGTGGGCCAGTGCGGTGCCTGCGCCGAGCGCCGCAAATGTGGCGGCCAATACCGCGCCCTTGAAACGAATGATCATGGCTTCCTCCCGAAATCAGGAGGAAGCCATAACACGGATTGTGCCCAACGGCAGATGAACAGCCCTTCTCGGCTACAAGGATGGCCCGCCTCCCCCGCCCGGAGGGCGGCTGCCCATCAGGGGGTTGGGATCGTACAGGCCGGCGAAGGCAGGATCCGTGAGATAGTCCAGCCGCCGCGCGGTGATGCCGCGTTGGCCTGCGATCTGCAGCGCCAGGTCGCTCCAGTCCATCCGGCGCAGGGCCTCCTCCGAGAAGTCCCCCAGCACCATCGAGAGCTGGGAGGCCGACAGGAAGCCCGGCACACCGAAGGCCTGAATGGCCGCCGTGTTGTTGAGAACGGTTTCCCATTCCGTCGGCAAAGACCGCCTGATCTGCGCCAGGTCCTGGAAGAAGGCCCAGACCCGCATGCCGTAGGAGCGTGCCAGCGTGTAGACCATCGGCAGGAGGCCGAAATCCCCGAGCTGGGCACACTCGTCGATGGCGAACAGTGTCCGGTACTTCGGCAAGGCGCCGTCGCGCGAGAGCACGGCCGACATCAGCGCCGCCGTCCACAGCCGGAAGAGCGGCGCATGGCTGGCAAGCTTGGTCGGCGGCACGACCAGATAGATCGTCATCGGATCACCGCGCCGCACGGCCGCCAGATCAATGGTCGAATGGCTCACTGTCCGCTGCGCCGCGGCCGAGGCGATCACCGAGAAATAGCTGCAGGCCGTGGCATGGATACCCGAACGGGTAACATCCGTGGTCTGCAGGTAGTTCGAGATTTCCTCATAGGCGAAGGAAGGCAGCTTGCCGCCCAGCGTGTCGAGCATGACCGCCAGGTTGTAAGTGCTGTCGTCCAGTTTCAGCAGGCGGCGCACCTGGATCAGGTTGCGCTGGTCCTTCTCGCGTGTTGCCGCAATCGCTGCAATGACACCGGCAGAGAGATCATGCCCGCGGATGTCCCAGAAGGGATCCTTGGAAAGACTTCCGCCGCCGGACAATTGCTTGGCGATGTCCAGGGCCAGTGCCGAGGGGTCCACGCCCGGAATGTCGAACGCATCCATCGGGTTCAGGCTGTCGGTCTGGTCCGAGATCACCGAGAAGGGATCGAGCACGTGCACCGTCTGGCCCATCTCGCGGCGGCGCCGCGCGGTGGTGTGGCAGGCCTCACCCTTCGGATCGATCACGATCACCGGCCCTTCATAGGTGAGCAGGTTCGGAATCAGGCCGCCGCGGCCCTTGCCCGCGCCGGTGGGCGCGATGGTCAACAGGTGACCTTCGCCGTCCAGCCAGATCGGATCGCCCGGAACAGCGTCCGTCGCGGGCGCAGGCCCGTCGCGGAAGCCGAAGGGCCGGGAGACCGCTTCCTTCTGCCAACCCAGCAGCAACCGGTCACCGGCCTGCAGGACTGGATTATCCGTATTCGGAGTTTTTGGCTGGCGCTCGCGCGCCGCACCTGTTCTGGCGGCCTTGGCCGCGCCGGGCTTCGGCTTTGCCGCAGCCTTCTTTCTGGTCGATGCCGCTGCCTTGCGCTTTGGCTCGTTCGCCCCTGCCCCCCCGGCTTCCCAGCCCCGTGGAGTCTCAGATGACGATGACATGGATTTTGGTTCCTCCTTATGGGAAGAGGCTCCCTCAACAAATGTTGAATGTCAATTCGGATTTTTATGGGAAATCGCGCATGGCTGCTATGCAGCGGAATTCATCCCGGCACGGAATATGTGCGTATATCTGATGCCATCAGCTATTGCAAACCCCAACGCTTCCCAGAAGGGCGCGGCCGCTTCGCTCGCGCGGGCATTGCACGTCAACACGGATGCATGGCTGAGCGCGTGAGCCATGACTTCGCGCGCAAGACGCGATCCGAGACCCAGCCGCCGGTATGAAGGATGGACGTAGAAGCGGTGCATCCGCATCGCAGACTCATCCGTGTCCGTCTCGCGCCGTACACCGCCGATGGCGGCCGCCGTTTCGCCGTCCACTGCCGCAAACAATGCAGCGCCGGCCTGATCGAACCGCTGCGCGCCGCTCTCCCAGTTTTCGATCAGCAGGCGGACATTGCGCACGCCCTCGGCGGCCGCAACCGCCGCCAGGC
>JBGSKU010000400.1:0-1944 GCA_041741055.1 Hyphomonas sp. | reverse complement strand
CCTTGATCAAAGCCGCGCTCTGGAGCGGGCTCAGCCTCGCGGCGCTGCTGGTCTGCGGCTTCTGGTATCTCGGCGCGGCCTGGCTGTCGGGCCTGTTGCCCAGCGCCGGCAAGGTGGCGCATGTGCCGCCCGGAAAGCCGCCCGCCTATCTCTGCGAAGCGGCCTTTCACACGGACCTCGCCCTGCCGCTCGACGGCGAGATCGCCAACTGGCGCAAGGATTTCCGCGGCTACCTGCCCGACTACCTGCCCCGCGATACCTACCTCCTGTTCGGCTGGGGCGATTCGGTCTTCTTCACCAAAGTTCTGTACCCTGAGGACCTCACCTTCTCGCGCGGCGTCGCCGCATTGGCAGGCATGAACCCCGTCGCCATGCGCATCGCCCCGGTCTACGGCTCCGATGTCCGCGAGCTTTGCAAACCGCTCCCCGGCGGCCAGGAAACGAAACGTGTCCTGATCGACGAGATTCGTGCGAGCCTAAAGCGCGACGCTGACGGCAAGTATATCGAGATCGACACGGACGTGCCCGGCGAACTCCTGCTCGCCGCCAAGGGTCGCTACAGCCCTTTCAACACGTGTAACCAGTGGACCGCCCGCGCCCTCGGCAAAGCCGGCCTGCCGCACGCCGTCTTCGCGCCCTTCGCCTGGAGCGTGACCCATCCGTTGAACCTGGCCTCGGAGGTCCCGCAAGATGACTGACCGCCCCTGCCCTGAATGGTATGCCCGGCCCCAGCTGGGCATCTTCATCCATTGGGGCATCTTCACGATCCCGGCCTGGGCGCCGCGCGGGCGCGCCATCCATGAACTCGTCGGCGATGACTTTGACATGAGCGCCGTGCTCACACCCTATTCGGAGTGGTACGAGAACGCGATGCGCGTCGAAGGCAGCGCCACGCGCGAGCGCCACAAGCAGATTTACGGCGAGAAGCCCTTCACGGACTTCCGCCCCGAATTCGACCGCGCCGCCGAAGCCTTCGATGCGAACGCCTGGGCGGACTTCTTCATGGAAGCCGGCGCTACCTATGTCGTCTTCGTCACCAAGCACCATGACGGCTACTGCCTCTGGCCCACCGGTGTGCCGAACCCCCACCGCCCGGGCTGGAATACGTCGCGCGATTTCGTCGGCGAACTGGCAGACGCCGTCCGCGCCCGCGGCATGCGCTTCGGCGTCTACTATTCCGGCGGTCTCGACTGGACCTTCCGCAACACGCCGATCGCCAATATCGGCGACATGTTCGCCTGCGTGCCGACCGAAGAGGATTACCGCGCCTACGCCCTCGCACAGGCAAAGGAACTGATCGACCGCTACAAACCCTCGGTCTTCTGGAACGATATCTGCTGGCCGGATGTCGAAGGCGTCGTCACCCTGCATGATTATTACTACGCCGCCGTGCCGGACGGCGTGACCAATGACCGCTGGCTTGCTGCGGCCGGCTTCTTCAATTCCCTTCGCGACCCGGACACCCGCGCCAGCTTCAACGCGATGCTGAAAGCCCGCACCGCCGGCGGCCAGCAGGAGGAAACGCCGGCCCCGTTCGGAGACTTCCGCTGTGTCGAGTTCGGCCTGGGCGCCATCCCGAAGGACCAGAAATGGGAATCCTGCCGCGGTCTCGGTCTCGGCTTTGGCTACAACTCGGACGAACTGCCGGAAGACTACATGGACGCGGATGAACTGATCGCTCTGTACCGGGACGTTACCTCGAAGCGCGGGAATCTGCTGATCAACATCGGCCCGATGGCTGATGCCTCGATTCCTGAAATCCAAGCCGCTCCCTTGCGCGCCCTCGGAAAGGAAATCCGAAAATGATCGAACATGCGGGTTCAGTTGCCCTCATCACAGGCGGCGCCTCTGGCATCGGCAAGGCGCTGGCCGAAGCGCTGCACGCGCGGGGGGCACATGTGGTCATCGCCGACCGTCAGGCCGAAGCGGCCGAGGCGGTCGCCC
>JBGSKU010000399.1:0-3365 GCA_041741055.1 Hyphomonas sp. | reverse complement strand
AGCTCAACGCGGCAGTCTTCTTCAACGACATCACGGACATGCAGCGCGAGCTGAACCTGTCCTCGCCGTCCTCGGGCGTCGCCCAGACGATCGTCAACACCGCCGACGCCGAAATCCTCGGCTTCGAGGCAGAAGGCCGTTACGCCCTCACCGGAAACCTGCTGCTGACGGCCAATGTCGGCGTACTCGACGCCGAGTACACCCATGTGATCTTCGACATCTCGGGCAACGGCTCTGTGGGGGCGGAAGACCTCGCCCTCGCCCTGCCCCGCGTGCCGGAGGTGACGTACGGCTTTGGCGTCCTGCACGATCTCGACCTTGCAGATCGCGGCGCGCTGGTCTCGCGCATCAGCTTCCAGCACCGCGACGCGTTTGCGTACACGGACAATAATTTCGGCTACGTCAACGAAGCCGACATGGTTGACGCGAACTTCACCTGGAACACGCCGTTTGACGGCGTCTCGGTCTCGCTGTTCGGAAAGAACCTGCTCGACGAGGTCGTCTCCGGCGGCGACACGCAATTGCCGTTCGGCGGCGCGCTCGCCCCGCTGGTGCCGGGCGGCCAGAACCTGTCCGACGGCACCAATGACGTATTCGACCCGAACCCGGCCGCCGGCACCTTCCAGCCTCTGCAGCCGGGCCGGACCATCGGCATCGAATTCACGATCCGGGGCTGAAGCGCCCAGCAAAAAGGGGCGGGTCTGCTGACCCGCCCCTTCCTGTTTTCCCGGAACTTCAGAAGTTCTTTTTCAGCGTAATTCCATAAGTGCGCGGATTGCCGACGTTCGTCGAGATCGAACCGGTCTGGAACACCGAGTTGAAGCTCAGGTTATGGACATCCTCGTCGAGAAGATTGTCCGCCCACGCATAAATTTCCCAGCCAGCGTCATCGGAATAGGCACCGATGCGGCCGTTGAGATAGGTGAACGCATCCTGATTCTTGAGCGGATTAAGATCCGAGCCGGTCGAGTATTTCGTCCGGTGTGACGCGTTGGTGTTGAAGAAACCGGTCACTGTCGACGTAATCGGCTGTTCGATGTTGAAAGATCCATTGATCGTCCACAAAGGCGCATTGGTCAGCTGCCTTTCCGCCAGCGCGCCAAGAGCCGCATCGTTGCCATACTTGGTATCGGCATAGGTCGTGGCGAAGGTCAGGAAAATGCGATCGGATGCATTCCAACGCGATTCCAGTTCGACCCCTTCGCTCGTCACATCGCCCGGGTTCGAGACCGTGAAGCCAAGCCCGTTGAATGTGTTCAGCTGGAAGTCCTTGAACTCGGCTTGGAACAAGGTCGCGTTCACCTGAAGCCGGTTATCGAACAGTTCGGATTTCACACCGATCTCATAGCTGTCCGAGAACTCCGGATCGAACACGGCAACCGCGTTGATCTCCGCCTGAGTGCCAGTGATCGTGCCGTTCGGCAATACCGGGCCGATCGTCGCGTCCCGGTCAAGGTTGATGCCGCCCGCCTTGTAGCCATGGCTGTAGGACGCATAGAACATCACGTCGGTCGATGGCTTGTAGGCAAGGCTCAGCGTGCCGGTGACTTCTTCCTCCTCGACCACCGACTCATAGTCCGGACGCGGACAAAGCAGCCGCAGGCTGGCCGGCAGACCGGGCGCCGAACAGGACGGGGACAGCGTGACAAAATCCCTGCCGCCGCCCGTCTTCTCCTCGCTGTTGAACCGAAGGCCGCCCGTCAGATCCAGCGTGTCGGTCAGCCCCAGCACGTTGTGCGTGAAGAAGGAGTAGGTCGTTGAATCCTGATAGAACTCGTTGCTGACGTTCCCGTTGCCGGGCGCGTAGAGAACGTTACTTGTGCCGATCGGAATGAGGCCACCTGTAATGGCTGTCACAAATGCCGCCGTCTCCGTTCCCATCACCGTCTGGTTGATGTTGCGGATCGATTCTTCCGCATAGAACCCGCCGACGAGCCAGTCGAGCCGCCCCATCGACCCTTGCAGCGTCGCTTCCAGTGACGTGATTTCGAAGGTCGAATCGACCACCTGGTTCAAGATATCTGCAGGGCCGAAGTCGACATCCTGGTTGTTCGTTGCGTTGAACTCGCGCGTCGCCAGAACCGTCTTCAGGCTGATATCGCCAAAGTCATAGTCAAAGTGGCTCGCAAGACCCCAGTCATCCGTCGTCTCAAGCGGTGGCCGGTTGAGCGTGTTCTCGCGGTCGAACGGATCCGTCGGGATCGTCACACCACTGATCGCCTGCACTGCGGCCGCTGTCGGGCCGAGCACCCGGTACGGCGAGGCGCAACAAGTCTCGTCCTTCTCGGCATAATCATAGACCAGTCGCCATGTCGCATTGTCGCCGAACTCGGTCGCGAACTGCAGCCGCGCCTGAATCCGGTCGCGGTCGTTATAGGCCGCGCCATTGACCGGATCCTCAATGAACCCGTCGCGCGTCTGATAGTCCATCGACAGACGAACGGCCGATACGTCGGAGATCGCGAGATTGCCGGCACCGGTGACCCGTGTGTTGTCGAAATTGCCATAGGTGAGGTCGATAAAGCCGCTATTGCCGGAAGCATCCGGTTCGGCCACCCCGACCACAAGCGCTCCCGCAGATGTGTTCTTGCCGAACAGCGTCCCTTGCGGTCCTCGCAAGACTTCAACCCGGTTTACGTCATACAGGTTGGACAAGGCCAGACCGGCACGCGAGCGGTATACTCCGTCGATGAAAACTCCGACCGCCCCTTCGAGACCGGAATTGTTGCCCGTGGTTCCGATGCCGCGGATACGGATGGTCGAGCCGCCCGTTTCGCTGTTCGACGTCGAGAATAGAAGGCTCGGCGCGACCCGCTGAAGGTCGGTCGTGTTGACGACGTTTTGGCGAACCATGTCGTCGGCGCTCAGTGCGGTCACCGCGATCGCTACATCCTGCACGTCTTCATCCCGGCGCGTCGCTGATGTCACGACCCGGTTCAGCGTCAGCTCTTCGCCGCCCTCTGCAGGCGCCGCCTCCTGTGCCATCACGGTTGGTGCGCTCAATAGGGAAAGTATAGAGGCCGAAATGGCCATCTTCCTAATAGTCACTGTTCGTTTCCTCCCGAAACTGTTTGGCCGTCGCGCAAGCTTTGGTGCTTGTCATAAAACTGACCAACACCCATCCTTATAGCTCCGTTGAAGTCCGCAAGGGGTGATCTGTGCTGCAGCGCTGCATGCAGAATCGGCATTCACAATCTCCCCGTAGCCCTTTGCAAACAGGCCTTTTCCCTTGCGTAACCCTGAAGATTCTAAAGAGTCCGAATTCGGAACTGACGCGCCGCCCTTCATGAACCTCGCGGCGAAATTTGCCGATCCGGTTTCGCCCGCAACTTTTCCGCGGGCAGTGTTGCGCTGGCGCAACCCAC
>JBGSKU010000398.1:0-2725 GCA_041741055.1 Hyphomonas sp. | reverse complement strand
CCTGCGCGACACGCTGGTCGTCACCGGCGCGCAGCCGGGCGGCCAGCTGACCATCACCACGGAAGTCGAAAACTATCCGGGCTTTGCCGAGATCCAGGGCCCCGAGCTGATGGTGAAGATGCAGGAACACGCCGAGAAGATGGGCGCCAAGGTCGAGAGCGACCATATCGCCAGCGTGGATTTCACGTCTCGTCCCTTCAAGGCCGTCGGCGACAGTGGCACGATCTACACGGCCGATGCCGTGATCATCTCCACCGGCGCCCAGGCCAAATGGCTGGACCTGCCAAGCGAGCAGAAGTTCAAGGGCTTCGGCGTCTCTGCCTGCGCCACCTGCGACGGCTTTTTCTACCGGGGCCGCGAAGTCATGGTCATCGGCGGCGGCAACACCGCCGTGGAAGAGGCGCTCTTCCTGACGAACTTCGCCTCCAAGGTCACGGTCGTCCACCGCCGCGACCATTTCCGCGCCGAAAAAATCCTGCAGGACCGCCTGTTCAAGAATCCCAAGGTCGAAGTGATCTGGGATTCGGCGCTGGACGATGTGATCGGCGACGAGAACCCGCTCGGCGTTACCGGCGCGCGCATCCGCAATGTGAAAACCGGCGAGACGCGCGACATCCCGGTCCACGGCATTTTCATCGCCATCGGTCATGCACCGTCTACGGAGCTTTTCGTGGGCAAGCTGCCGATGCGCGAGAACGGCTACCTGATCACCGAGCCCGGCTCCACCCGTACGTCAATCCCGGGCGTCTACGCCGCCGGCGATGTTACCGACGAAACCTATCGCCAGGCCGTCACCGCCGCCGGCATGGGCTGCATGGCCGCGCTGGAAGCCGAACGCTGGCTGTCCGAAGAAGCCGCACACGCCGAGGCAGTCGCGGCGGAGTAGGCTTGTGCACGCTTACCGGCTCGTGGCCGTTTCGCAATTCCAAATGTCGAAGTGTATTCTTGTTTTGGTTGAAAGAGGTCGCCAAATCCGGTAATCTCCCCAAAAGGGGGAAATCGACATGGCAAGATACAAGATCGTATTTGATCAGCCTGAAGCCGTTACTGCCGCATTGGCGATGGAAGCCGAGGGCATGGCTCCTCTCGTCATCAGCCACAAGCGCGGCTTCATGTCGGTGGATATACCCGACACTGAAAGTGTGATGCGGGACAAGTCCCTGGCCGGGGCCCAGCTACTCACTTCCGAATTCCGGGGGCGTTTGGTCCCCGACTTCCAGTTCGATCTGGACTCGGCGGGGCTGGACGTGACGACGGAAGTGGCACCTACGGCGCGAAAGTCCGGTCTGGAAGACGTGATCCGGGCCATCAAGGCGGACAAGGCTTGGAGCCTCGCCACCGGAGAAGGCATCATCATAGCGGTCGTCGATACCGGGATCGCAGGTACGCGACCGGAATTCCCGATGGCGAAGCGTGCCGGAGGCTGGGCCGCAATCGGCGACAATGCTTGGACAGACTGGGAAGGACACGGATCCATGTGCGCCGCCATCAGTGCCGGTACGGACAGCCATGGCGGCGTCACCCGGGGTGTTGCGCCCGACGCTCTGCTGATGTCGTGCAAGACGCATTTCTATGATAGTGAATTGACAACCATCTACGATACTCTTGCGGATCTCGCACGTGAAGGCAAAGTTGTTGTCTCGACGAACAGCTACGGCTTGAAGACCGGCACACCGCCGCCATTGCCGGCCTCCACCACTGTGAACGATGCGCTCAACGATGCCATCGCGGCCGGTGTGCATGTGTATTTCAGCGCGGGCAACAATCACGAGAAAGCCGGAGGCGCGCCTGCGGCCTGTTCCCCCAATTCCGTCTGGCTGCATAAATCCTATGAGAGCATCGCCGCCGTCGCCACCTGCGATCTCGACAGGAAGATGTGGTACTACAGCAGTCGCGGCCCCGGCCAGCATTACGGGCAGGCCGGCACAAACCCGAAGCCCGACTTTACTGCCCCCACCCCCATGAACGGAGAGGTTGTCTACGGCAGCGAAGTCAGGGTGCTGTCGAACGGCTGGGGCACGAGCGGGGCGTGCCCGCAAGCGGCAGGCCTGGCTGCACTGCTTCTGTCGGTCGATAACAGTCTGCCTGCGGCGGACATCAGGAAAATCATAGCTGAAACTGCACTGGACCTTGGGCATTCGCATGAATGCCAGGGACATGGTATGATTGACTGTGAGGCAGCCGCGGCTAGAGTTATAGCCAACGGCACCTCGTAGATCGGAGCCTGAAGTGCCTCAATCGAGACTCAAAGTGACCGCTCCGGACCTTGAAGTCATGGAGTTGCTGATGGACTACTTGACCCAGTCCTTCCGCGAGACCGTGAAACTCGTGAACCCCAGGCGGCGGATCATCTCGGTAGAGGGTCTGCCTGACTCGGCGATCGACCGCCTGAAAGTCTTGGGCGCCGAAGTCGTGGAAGAATTCCGGTTCGACTTGGACTAAGCGTCAGCAAATTGGCGTTAAAGCATCTCAAGTGCCCGCGCTTTGGCGGCTTTGGCGCCGGATTCGGCGAGGATGCAAGCGAGTTCCTCAGCCCGCGCCTGCATCACGCGGTCAATGTCCGTCTGCGGATCAATCGCCATCGCAGCTTCCAGCTCAGCCTTGATCTCGCCCTTGTACTTCTTGGCGTCATACGCCGCCAGCGCGCGGGCCCACTGCCAGCGCAAGCCGGCATCGTCCGGCGCAAGGCGGACCGCTTCGGCGTAATCGGCGCGCGCCGTCTTCA
>JBGSKU010000397.1:0-3454 GCA_041741055.1 Hyphomonas sp. | reverse complement strand
CGCGCACCGCGGGCATCAGCGCTTCGGCCATTGCGGTCGGCTTCACCCCGCGCCCTTCGCGCACGAACAGGGGGTCTTCGAAGTGCAACCGAAGGCGCGCCAAGGCATTGCTGACGGCAGGCTGGGTGATGTGCAGGCTCTCGCTCGCCCGGGTCAGGCTGCGCTCGGTATGGATCGCCTCCAGCACGGGCAAGAGGTTCAGATCGAGGGTACGCAGGTTCATGGCCAGCCCTTCTACTATCACCATTGGTGATGAGCTGGCTTCATAGAATAAAGTAGCCGAATAGTCGAGAAGGGCGCATCAAGCAGGCCGAGACTGGAGCCCCCGGCATGTCGGCCGCCCTACATCCAACCCGCCGCTTTCAGCAGCATTACCGCGCCAATCGCGGTGACGATGTAGCGCATCCACTTCTTGAAATCGACATCCGTCATTTTCTCGAGCACGTGTCCACCGAGGGTGGTGCCGAGCATGGACAGCGGAATGGCCGCCGCAATCAGCCACCAGGGCGGCAGGTCGCCGGCGCCGGACGCGGCGATGACCGGGTAGCTCCAGAACACCACCTTGACGAAATGCGCGAGCACCTGGGTGACCGCCTTGGTCGCGACGATCGCCTGCCGCGTCATGTCGGTGCGCACGAAGAACAGGTCCAGCAGAGGGCCGGCCACGCCCGCGACGGTGTTGAGGGCCTGCACGGTAAAGCCCGCCCCCTCGGCCTGGAAGCGGCGCTGGATGTCGAGATCGACAATCCGCTTGGGCAGCCAGACAAGCAGCGTCGTCAGCCCCAGCAGCAGGTAGACCATCTGCTGGTCCGGGCGCCAGGACAGGGCAAACAGAAGGGCCACCGCCGCGCCCGAGCCGAGCGCGTAGCGCCGGAACACCGCCCAGTCGATGTGCGCGCGCCACAGGAAGGCGCGGTAGCCGTTGGAGAAGATCTGGATCGATCCGTGGATGATCATCGCGCTGGCCACCGGTACGAGCGCGGCGAGAACGCCCATGAAGATCACCCCGCCCGCCATGCCGAAGATGCCCGAGATGAACGTCGTCACAAGGACGGTCACAAGCAGGATGGCAACGGTCGAAAGGCTCATGCCGCCGCCCTTAGCCGAGTCCCCGCACCGGCGCGAGCCAGAAAGAATTTGCGCGCCCCCCAGCGCGTCAGTTACCCTGCTGTCCAAGAACAGCAGAAAAGTTGAAACTCCGGAGAGGAACCACGCCGATGCCTGACACCCAAAGAACCGCCGATGCGAGCGCAGACCTGAACGATCTGCGCATGTCGGAAGCCGCCCGTCCGCTTTACGACCATGTGAAGAAATTCATCACCGAGGTCGTGAACCCGATGAGCGAGGCCTTTCACGCGCTTGATGAAGGCAAGAAGGACATCTGGTCCTACGCGCCGGGCCAGCTCGAACTGCTCGAGAAAGCCAAGGACGAAGCCAAGAAACAGGGCCTCTGGAACTTCTTCCTGCCCGACGCCGAAACCGGCGAAGGCCTGTCAAACCTCGACTATGCCTATATCGCCGCCGAACTGGGCAAGAACCCGATGGCGTCTGAAACCATGAACTGCTCGGCGCCCGATACCGGCAACATGGAAGTGCTCGAGCGCGTCGGTACGCCGGCCCAGAAGGAACAGTGGCTGAAGCCGCTGCTGGAAGGCAAGATCCGCTCCGCCTTCGCGATGACCGAGCCGGGCATGGCCTCCTCGGATGCCAAGAACGTCTCGATGTCCGCCGTGCTGGAAGGCGATGAGTGGGTCATCAATGGCGAGAAGTATTACATCTCCGGCGCCGGCGATCCGCGTTGCCGCATCATGATCACGATGGTGAAAACCAATAACGGCTCTGACGTGAACCGCCAGCAGTCGCAGATCCTGGTGCCGCTGCCGCATCCGGGCGTGGAGATTGTCGGCCCGATGCACGTGTTCGGCGAGCCGGACGCGCCGCACGGCCACATGCATATCCGCTTCAAGAACGTCCGTGTGCCGAAGGAAAACATGCTGCTCGGCGAAGGCCGCGGCTTCGAGATCTCGCAGCTGCGCCTCGGCCCCGGCCGTATCCACCACTGCATGCGCTCGCTCGGCGCTGCCGAGAAGGCGCTCGACCTGATGTGCATCCGCGGCCTCAGCCGCGAAGCCTTCGGCCGCCCGCTGGCCAAGCTCGGTGGCAACACCGAAATCATCAGCCGCGCCCGGATCGAGATCGAGTCGATGCGCATGATGGTTCTGAAAGCCGCCAAGGCGATGGATGTGCTGGGCAACAAGGAAGCCCGCGTCTGGATCTCGATGGTCAAGGCCATGGTGCCCGAGCGCGTCTGCCAAATCATCGACCAGGCGATCCAGATCCATGGCGCGACCGGCGTGTCGCAATGGACGCCGCTGGCCCGCATGTATGCCCAGCAGCGCACCCTGCGCCTGGCGGACGGCCCGGACGAAGTCCACCACATGGTCGTCGGCCGCAACGAGCTGCGTAAATATGAGGGCGGCGTCGAAGACCCGTCGCTGGCCGCCATCTGGCGGAAATAGGCGCCCGATTGACAGGCCCCTGAAAGGCGAAGACCCTCCCTGGAAACAGGGAGGGTTTTTTCATGCGGGCAATGCTTCTGGCTTTCGCTCTGACGGTGGTGCCGTGTGGGGCCGCCGTCGCACAGGATATGGAGCGGGTGGTCGTGACCGCCAGCCGGATCGACCAGGAGGACCTGCGCAGCGCGCCGGCCATCTACCGGCGGATCCCGGCAGACTTCGTGCTCGTCTCCGTCAGCTACCAGAGCGCCACGCGCGATCCCGGCGAGCGCAAGAAGGAGCTGGAGACCATGTTCATCCGGCTGAAGGACAAGGCCGCCAAGACGGACGGCTATGACCTGTCCGGCGGCACGATCGGCGAGAGCACGGCCGATATCGACACGGTGCTGTTCTCCGACATCCACCAGACCGACTATAACGGCACGGGCCGGTTCACGCTGACCCTCAGCGTGGACACCGAGGCGGGCGAGCCCTTCGACCGGCTGATGAAGCGGGCCGAAGACTTCGTGATGACCATCAAGACGGCCGGACGCGCCGAAGCCTATCTCGGCGACGACCAATTCATCGGTGCGCGCGATGTCACCAAGCACCGCGCCGATCTGGTGGCCGACATCGCGGCCGAAGTGCGCAGTCTGCAGGCCCTGCTTGCCCCGGCCCGGGTCACGCTGACGGGGCTGGAGAACCGGATCGTCACCCAGCCCTCCGGGCCGCTGGAGCTGGAGATGTTCATTCCGTACACGCTGACCGTCGAGAGTGGCGCCGCCGAGTGAACAAGCTGACCCATTTCCTCCGGCGCACCCATAACCTGCTGGGCCTGATTGTCGGGGCTCAAGTCCTGCTCTGGGTGCTGTCCGGCCTGATCTTTTCGCTCAAGCCGATCGGCGAGGTGCGGGGCGATCACCTGCGCCGCGAAGTCGCCGTGGCCACGCTTCCGGCGG
>JBGSKU010000396.1:0-2427 GCA_041741055.1 Hyphomonas sp. | reverse complement strand
CGCGGTCAGCATCGGGCGCACGGCGGCGAGCGCCGCCCCGCGCACAGCCTTGCCTTCCAGCGTTCGTGCATCGACCACGGGCTCGAAGGTCAGGCCTCGGAGACGGCCGACCAGATGGCCTTCCACGGTCACGTCGCCGTCGGGCGTCAGTTCAGTCACGAGTGCGTCTTCCTTCCTCAGGCTTGCGAGCAGCGCGGTGGTGCGCCGGTCCACAAAACGTGCCGTCAGCGCTTCGTGTAGCGCGTCTGACAGGGAGTCTTCAATCTCCCGGGTCTTCTCTTGCCAATAGGCGGGGTTCTCCAGCCAGTCCTGACGGTGGGCGGCATAAGTCCAGGTGCGGATCGCGGCGAGGCGTTGCTGCAGCTGGTTGATGTCACCGCGCACCGAGGCCAGGTCTTCCATCCGCCGGCTGAGGCCTTCATCAGACAGGCGCGCATCGGGATCGGCCAGGGTTTCGGCAAGGCCCAGCACCAGCCGCCCATGGCCTTCCGGCCCGGCCTTGCGGAAGTCCGGCAGCCGGGCGAGATCCCAGAGGCGGCGCACCTTGCGCTCGCCGGTCACATTGGGTCCGATGGCGGCGTCTTCGCTCATCCGGCGCAGCACCCATTCATCGAGAGCGCGTGGATTGTGGATCAGCACCGGATTGCCGGACGGGCGTTCGAGGGAGCGGATCAGGGATTTGAGACTTGAATAGTCCAGCGCGGAATTGCGCCACTGGATCGCGTCCACCGGATCGAAGCGGTGGGCTTCGATTGCTTTCCACTCCTCTTCGGCGAATGGCGGGCAGCTTCCGGTTTCACCGAATTCGCCATCTGTGCGGAACCGGCCGGCGCGGCCCGCGATCTGTGCACTTTCGGCAAGGCTCAGCGGTCGGTGCCGGCGGCCGTCGAATTTCGAGCGCGAGGCGAACACGACACGCCCGACATCCAGGTTGAGACCCATGCCGATCGCATCGGTGGCGACGATATAGTCAACCTCGCCCGACTGGTAGAGCGCGACCTGGGCATTGCGGGTGCGGGGGCTGAGCGCGCCCATCACGACGGCCGCGCCGCCTTTCTGCCTGCGGAGCAGTTCGGCAATCGCGTAGACTTCCTCGGCGCTGAACGCGACGATGGCGGTGCGCTTGGGCAGCTTGGTGATCTTGGAATGACCGGTATAGCGCAGCTCGGAGAAGCGCGGGCGCGGCTCAGTCTCGACGCCGAGCTTCAGGCCTTTGAGGAGGCCGCGCATCGTGTCGGCGCCAAGCAGCAGCGTCTCGTGATTTCCGCGCATGTGGAGGATGCGGTCGGTGAACACATGGCCGCGGTCATCGTCTTCGGCGAGCTGGATCTCGTCGATGGCCACAAAGTCGGCCCGCACATCGACCGGCATCGATTCCACCGTGCAGACGAAGTAGCGCGCGGTGGGCGGCTGGATTCGCTACTCGCCGGTCAGCAGCGCGGCGGCAGCATAGCCCTTGGCGGCGACGACGCGGTCATACACCTCACGCGCCAGCAGCCGCAGCGGCAGGCCGATCATGCCTGTGCCATGGGCGAGCATCCGCTCGATGGCGTAATGCGTCGTGCCGGTATTGGTGGGGCCCAGGATGGCCTTGAGGACTGTCATTGCGGGAGAGGGGTGGGGACGGCCGGGGGCGAAGTCAAGCGCGGGCGGCGGTGAGGCGCCGGATCATGCCATGATCGTGCGGATGGAAGGCAGGTGGCAGGAGCGTGCGTCCGTCATAGACCGCGCCATCAAGGCTGGCCGGGCCCTGGTCGTTCCAGAGACAGATCGCGCCGCAGAGATTGGCTTGCGAGAGGTTTGCCCGGCGCAGCGAGGCGCCGGTGAAGTCTGCGCCGATCAGACAGGCGCCGGAGAGGTCTGCGCCCTTCAGACAGGCGTGGCGCAGGGACGCGCCTCGCAGGTGTGCCCGGCGCAAGGTGGCCGACATCATCCGGGCATAGTCGAACCGGGCGCCTTCGAGATTGGCCCAGTCGAGACAGGCTGCGCGCAGCTCGCAGTCCCGGAACACGGCGCCGGACAGGTCCAGGCCGCCAAGATCGGCGCGCAGGAAGTCCTGACGCTCGATCGATGCGCCGCGCAGGTCGGCGAGACCGAGTTCCGTCACCCGTTCAGAATCCATGTACCGGATCGCAACCACGCCCAGCTCCCATTCCCGAGGCGCAGGATGGGGTGATTGGCGGCGCGGCGCAATCTCCCGCCTTTCGGGTTTCCGTTTGACCCTGCACCGGGGGTTGGATACCCGGGAGGACGCGTTTCTGAAGGCGGCTTTTCCATGCAGGTCCATCGCTCTTTCCTGTTCGTGCCCGGTGCGCGGCCGGACCGTTTTGGCAAGGCGGCCGCCGCCGGTGCGGACGCCGTGATCATCGACCTTGAGGATGCTGTGCAGCCGGAAGACAAGGCGCAGGCCCGGGCAGCGGCGCTGGA
>JBGSKU010000395.1:0-2388 GCA_041741055.1 Hyphomonas sp. | reverse complement strand
GTGCTGGGCCGCGATGTCACCTCGCGCGAAGGCGAGCCGCTGATGCTGCGCCGCCGTCAGGATGATGCCCCACTGGAAACCCCGCGCCGCCGCGCCAGCGACCAGTTGGCGCCGCCCGCATCGGCCAATGGATCTGCGCTGCGCAACATTATTTCTGATATTTCCCGCGAAGAGTCCGGCCATGCCACGCTCGACCGCGAGGAGATTGCCGAAGCGCTGGTCAACCGGTTGCAGACCTCCGGCATTCCGCTGGGTGACATTTTCCGTCCGCGTTCGAAAAAGCGGATCGCTACGGCCAACCAGAAGGGCGAAGAGCCCCGTCGCCAGGCCATCCGGGAACAGGCCGGCAAGGAAGTCGAGCGCGTGTCGCACCGCCTGCGCGGTGACAACAAGCTGATGGACATGGCGCGCCAGTTCGCGATGCTGGAAGAGTCCGACGCGCTTGCCGCGCTGGAGCAGACACAGAGCACGAGCCGCAATGCCAGCGCACGGCTTGCCGCTTTCCTGTTGGTTGACGCCGCCCTGTAGCACGGGCGTCCTCGCGGGGCGGCGCGAGGCGAGGTTGTTTTGAATTTCATGCTTGTTCCTTGTCATCCCGGCGAAAGCCGGGATGACAAACCTAGGAGGTGTCGGGTTCGGGGAGGGCGCGGGCCCCCTCCGGCCCTTTGGGCCACCTCCCCCGCGTGCGGGGGAGGATGAAGGGTGCGTCCAGAAACGCTGAAGGAACGTCCGTGAACCACACAGGGTTGTCGTAGCGCGGTTTCGTCAGGGCGAAGGGATTGGGCTTCGGCGTTTCGATCTTGTCGCCGCGGTGGACGATGCGCACGCCGCCCCACCAGGTGACGGCGATGAGGACCGCGTTCAGCTTTTCACGTTGCAGGCAGAGCCAGGCGCGTTTCAGCTGCCAGTAAAGCACCGGCCAGAAGAACGGGTGCACGGCATCGAAGAGATGCCGGAAGTACACATAGTTCCGGATGCTGAGGAAAGCCGACATGCGCGTGAGTATGGCGCAGGCAGATGTCCCGCCGGATTGGGGAAGGTGAAGAAAGTTCTTCGTGATGTCATCCCGGCGAAAGCCGGGACCCAGATGTGCTTGCACTCACAGGGATTCTGGGTCCCGGCTTTCGCCGGGATGACAAGTGGAGGGGATGGGAACGACCGCCGGTTTCGTTGCGCAAGCGCGAACTTGTGCCACGAAATACGGGTGGTTTCAGACGCCGACGATTTCGCTCGCGGCGGCTTCGTCCTTGATCCATTTGATGAAGGCGCGCACGTCGGGCGTCAGGTGGCGGCCTTTGGGCCAGACGAGCCAGTAGCCGAAATCGATCGGGATCGAGCCGTTGGCGAACGGGGCGACGAGGCGGCCGGCCGCGATGTCGTTGGCGGCGATGGCCTGCTTGGCGAGGGCCACGCCCCGGCCGGCGGCGGCCGACTCGATCACAAGGATGCCCTGGTTGAAACGTGGTCCCCGGCTGCCATCGACACCTGTGACGCCATGCGCCCGCAGCCAGCTGGACCAATCCGGACAGGACGGATCATTCTCAGAGCTTTCGTCGTGCAGGAGGGTGTGGTTCTTCAGGTCTTCCGGCTTGCGGATTGCATCCGGGCCTTCGAGCATGCGCGGCGAGCAGACGGGCAACACCGTCTCGTCGAGCAGCTTCTCGGATTTCAGCCCCTCATAATTGCCGCGCCCGTAGCGGATCGCGAGATCGGCATCGGCGGTGTTGAAATCTGTGAGCGACATGTCGGCCGAGATCCAGGCTTCGACGCCCTCATTGGTCTGGTTGAACTTCTCAAGCCGCGGCGCCAGCCATTTGGCGGCAAAGGACGGCGCGCAGGACACCATCACACGGCCCTTGCGGGCAGGGGCCTGCATGATGCGGCCGGCTTCTGAAATCCGTTCGAAAGCCTCGCGCACCAGCGGCAGGCTGGCCTGGGCGGCATCGGTGAGCAGAACGGAACGCCCCGTACGCTTGAACAGCGGCGTGCCGGCAAAGTCTTCCAGCTGGCGGATTTGCTGTGAAATCGCGCCCGGCGTAACGTTCAGTTCTTCGGCGGCCTGTGTGAAGGACAGGCGGCGCGCTGCGGCCTCGAAGGCACGCAGGGCGTTCAGCGGGGGCAGGCGATCTGAGGAGTCGGACATGGATAGTTTCTCTAAAAGATTACCTTAGGGGTTGCCCGTTGCTGCCGAGGCGTCAAGGAGGTTGTGTGCATATGTCCCTCCAGAACATCTAAACAAGAGAGTTGCGCCCCATGCGCCAGTTTCCAGCGTTTTTTAACCTCGACGGCGCCCGCATTGTGGTGTTCGGGGACGGCGAGGAAGCCGCCCGGAAGCTGCGGCTGCTGGCCTCGTCGCCGGCCGAGCTGGTTCTGGTAGGCGGATTTGAC